>JAUZEU010000606.1 GCA_030838885.1 Bryobacterales bacterium
TGAATAGAGCAGGGGATCAATCTTCTGCTCGGGTTTTGGCGACATACGTCCTCCTCGCTCCGAGTTAGCACGTTTGGTGCCCCCGCGCGAAGTATCAGGACGGGTCGCGCTGTTTCGTGCTGGTAACGCCCAGCAGAATGCCCAGCCCCACAAGACAAAGAACGCCAACGCCTATCCATTGAGGGGGGACGTGCATGAGGTAGGCGCCCGTACCGAGACCGAAAATCAGGACGATGAAGCCGATCATGTAGATACCAAAAGACATTGCAAAAACCTCCAGGCGCGGATGCGTCACTCAGGAGAAGAGCACGTTTCCGGCCATGTTGGGCCTAGTGCAACTGCTGCACAGCGGCGCTCTGGCCTTCCTGCATCAAAGTTGCGTATGTTGTCAGCGCGTCCGCCGCGATCGTATCCCATCCGAAGCGGGCTTCCGCTGTTTGCCGGGCTCTGGAGGCGATCCGCAGGCGCGCTGTTTCGTCCTGCAGAAGACCCACAATAGCGGCCGCGAATTCCGGGCCGATCTCCCGAATGAGCAGTTCAGACCCATCCTGCAGGTCTAAACCCTGGCATCCCACTGCGGTGCTCACCACCGCCCGGCCGCACGCCATAGCTTCCATCAGCTTGATGTTCGTCCCTGCCGACAATGGCAATGGAATCACCGCGACATCGCATTCACGGTAGGCTGGGCGGACATCCTCTACGAAGCCCTGAATACGGATCCGGGGATCTAGTGTTACCTGATGGTCGTGTTGAGCCCCCGCAATCACAATCAGCTTCACTTCCGGAAAGACCTGCCAGACCAGCGGCATGATTGTGTTGCGCAGCGCTTCGAAAGCGAGCAGATTCGGCAGATGGCGGAAGGAGCCGATGAACAGGATTGCACGTTCCCTGGTCTGGCGGCGCACGGGCTGGAATCGCTGCAGGTCAACGCCGTTCGGTACCACGAAGGTGCTGCGCCCGGATGCCCCGTTTTCCAGTGCGATTGCTTTATCACGGCTGGACATTACCCAAACGGCATTCACGCGCCGGAGCGCGGAGCGCTCGAAGGCGTGCCAGAGCTCATACTGCCTGCGTGTTGCAGGGGTGGCAAGAGTATTGGCGAACTGCTGATGAAGAATGAAGGTGAGGTCGTGCTCCACAAGGACCACGGGGACGGCGCCGGTGTGATCTGCGTATTCAGCCATCTGCGTGTATTCCAGCTGGACGACATCTATCCGACCTGACAGGCACAGGCTGCGAATCAGTTCCACCATGGCGCTGTTGCGGTACTCGACAACCTGATCTGGCAATGACGGATCGGAATACTTCTCGTCGATATCGACGACGTGGACGGCCCGGAACACCTGGTGAAGCTCGTCATACCGAACCGTTTCATCTTCCTCCCGGAAGCAGGCCAGCACAAAATCGATTTCATCGGACATGGCGCGGCAAAGATTGTACATGCGAACGGCGCCGCCGTGCGAGAGGGGGAAGGGCAAATACGGCGAGACCACCAGGACGCGCGGCAGACCATTGCGAAAGCTTTTGCAATGCGATGGCGACGACACGACATTCCCACGCAGCCGGGGCAGGTGGGCGGGGCCAACCTTCTGCAGTTCATTTGAAAGAGCCACGCGGAGCGCAAATTCGGCATCCTCCAGTTCCATAGCAGGCTCCTGTGTGATCGAGTCGAGCTGGCCAGCGATCAGACATTTCAGACCCGCCGCCGCCGCCTTCCAGTAAATGATAAGCAGAGCGCCTCCGAAGGTGACGGCGTGAGGGATACCGAGGCGCATCAGCAAATCGCGACGGACCACGATCAGCGACGACCAGGGTGCGAGGACCTGCGTTACCTCTTCCGGTTGCAGTTTGCGGAACGGATGTTTCGGAACGATTGTCTTTCGCCACCCCGCGTACGCCGTCTGGCGACTGACCGCGAAGGCACTGGTCTCGCGGGCAAGCGCAATGAGCGGTTCGGGGTCTGCGGTCTGACCCCTCCTCCGGAAGACGATGAAATCACCTGACCGGTCGAGGGCTGCTTCGGCCACCCTGCGCCTCGGCCATGCACGCCCTGAGATGACGATTTCGGTGAACCGGCTTCCGCAGGATTCCGGAACGATCGCTGCGGAGGGGAGGCCCTGTCGCCTGTGACGCATAGCTGCGTGTGTGAGCGGGTGTATAGCTTTAGCCAGAAGGCCAAGGCAAGCCAGCAGCGCCAACCAGAGCCATACCAGCAGGCCGCCGATCCATTGCGATATTCTTCTCGCCGCGGACAGCGATGAATCGCGCAATCGCCTGCGCGCATGACCGGCGAGGGAGTCCGGCTTCGCCGCGAAGAATCCACCGGCCTCATTCGCGATTACAACCCGGAACGGCGGTAGCGTGAAGGCGACGAGTTTGAGAGGCAAAGCACGGCGTTCACCGGTCCAGGACACGATGGTCAAGGCGGGCCAAACGGAGCCCAGATCCTTACGTACACGGGACGCGCTCGCCCCTGAGACGAAATAGTCGCAACCTTCGACGGGCTCGCCGCCGGGTTCGGCCGACCAGGCCCAGACAGGCAAGTCGCTACCGCTGGTCCGCGCGTGGGCGATACCGGCCGCCACCTCTTCGCGAGTCACGCCAAGCACCGCAATGACGGAGGGCCGGCCGGCTCCGATGAGCCGTTTCAGCAGCTCCCTCATCAGCGATATTCAATTCCAGTGACTTCGCCCAGGAGAGTCTTTTTCTTATCTGTCGCGGTGTTGTACCGGATGGTCACGCCGATCGCTTTCTGGACGCCGCAGTGGAAGGTGCCGTCGCCACCTTTGATTTCCACATGGGAGGGATCGCTGACCAGCAGGCGCTGTATCTTGCCGGCTGTATCCTTCACATTGAGGGTCAGCTGTTTGCCGGCGCAATCGACCCGGACGAGCGTCCCGGCAATGGTTCCGGGTGCACCATTGACCACGTCCCAATCCACAATTTTGTCTGCTTCGTCTTTGGACAGCGGACGCGTGTTGACCCGCGCCTCCATATCGGCAATCTCTTTTCTGGCCTGCGCCTTGAGCCGGTTTATCTCAGCAGCTTTGGCGGCGGCCTCTTTGCGGCGAAGTTCGTACTCGTCGTCAAGACGAAGCTGGTCAATCTGGCCACGGGCGGTTAGCGCCTGCTCACGGCGCGGAACGTCCGGAGCCGACTGCGCAGCGCTGAGCCATGCGCGCCCGGCTTCGGCGAACTGCTTTTGCCCGATGCAAAGCTTTGCGTACTGAACCCACCAGTCGTAATTTCGGGGAGCGAGAGCGACGGCCTGCTTCCACTCCATCATCCGGCGCGGGGCTTCGGAGATCTTCTCACCCAGAGCCCAGTGCGCCGGGGCGTATTTGGGATCCAGAGTGAGAGCTTCTTTGAGAATGGTAATGGCCTGCTCGGGATCCTTCTCGAGGCTGCCATACGAAGTAAGGGCGACCACGTTGTGAGTGCCTGCCTCACGGGCGGCTTCCATCTGGATGCGGGCCTGCTGCGCATCCCCGGCGCGCATCGCAAGAACCGCCAAACCTTCGTGCGCTTCCGCGACGTGCTTCCCGGACTTGAGCAGGGTCTGATAGATCTCTGCCGAGCCTTTCGTCAGCATGTCGGCCCGCATGAGTTGGCCTTCATCCGAGGTCAGAATGGTGGTGTTGAAGTCGCGCTCCGGATTCAGGGGCCGGTTAGGGGCTTGAGTGGAATTGAAGACGCCGGCAGCGTAGTAGCGGTCTATTTCGGCGTTGAAGTTGGCGGGATCCTCACTGAGGCTGCGAATCGCTCCGCTGGAATCCATGCCGGAGGCGAGATTGTGCAGGTAGATATGGGCGCGGCCCGCGTAGTCGGGCTGGGTGATGAGCCGGTGCAGCAGCGCCCATTCCCGCGTGCGTTCGGAGGCCGGAGGCGGAGTGCCCCATGTCACGTGGACAGCGTTCGACTGAACGGTGCTGAAGAAGGTTTCAATCGCGCGCTCCATGGGCCCGGGAAGGCTCGCGAAGTTCGTTTCCAGTAACTGCCGGGTAAGTTCGCGGACAAGCACTGGCGGAAGCTGACCTTCCGAGGTGGTACACGTCATCACGCGGTCACGACCCGTTTGAAACCCTGCACACCCTTGAGACGCCATGTCCTGTGCGTTACGGAACACAAGAATACGTAGAGGCGGGTCGAGACGAAGGTCGGGCACGCCCATGGCGGAGCCAAGGGCGAAACGGAACTGCTCGAACTGGCTGAGGCCCTGGATGGCCGATTTGCGTCCGCTGTCGCTGATGGTTTCGAACGAGCCGAGGCGGGCTTTCACCCATTGCGTCTCGGCGTGCAGAGTAAACTGCGGATACACTGACAGGACTGTTATCACTGCCAGGCAGCGGGTGCGCTTTGCTGTTCGAACGAATCCCGAGTTCACGTTTGAGTCGAGTATAGTACGGAAAATTACGGGTTTATGTCTGCCCTGATACATAATTAGTTCTGGTACCTATCATTGGTTGAAGCTCTGATTCGCCGCGCCCGACATCGCCTGGTGCTGAACGAAGCACTAGGGCAATCTGCCTTTGCCGCTGCCATTGCGATTGCCGGTCTGGCGCTGATCCTTTTGGTGGGCACACGCTGGCTCGAATGGTGGACTCTGTCTCTGTTTGCGCTTGCCGGTGTGACGGCCGGTATCTGGCGAACGTGGAGAAGCTCCCCTGATGAGTACGTTACCGCTGTTCGGCTGGATGCGAACGCCGGCCTGAACGATGCGCTTTCGACAGCGCTCCATTTCTCCCCGATAACTGCGGGGGTTGGCCCCGCTTCGGATTTCCGCCGGCGACAACGGGAGCAGGCGGAAGTGGCTGCCAGCACGGTGGATCTGGATACTGCGGTTCCGTTCACGATTCCACGCACTCTTTATTTTATGGCCGGATTTGCAGTGCTGGCCTCCGTTTTGTTGTTGGTGCGATTCAGCACGGGACGCGGTTTGGATCTGCGGCCTCCACTGACCGAAGTTCTTTTCGAGGATCAGGCGGCGCGACAGCAGGCCAGGCAGAAGCAGAGCGTGGCGGATGCTTCGAGGCAGAAGGGTTTGGAGGCGGCGGAGTCGCTTCTGGCCAAACTTGGCGTGCCGCTGAATCCGGATGAGAAGCAGAGCGAAGCAGCGTTGGCGAAGGCGATTGACGAGGCTCTGGACGGAGCGGGTGCGGCCGGGGACAAGGGCAAGAAGGGTCCAGGGGCGGGCAAATCGGAAGATGGCAAGGCGGGCAGCGGGCTGGAGCAGACGCCCGACGGGGACTCCATGGATGGCAAGAGCGCGGATGGCAAGTCCGCGGACGGTGCCGAGTCTAAGGCGCCTGGGGGCGATAAGGGGCAGCAAGGTGACAAGGGTGCGCCGAAGAACGGGCAGACCGGTGATAGCTCCAGCCTGCTCTCGAAGCTGAAGGACGCTGTTTCGAACATGATGTCGAAGGCGAGCCAAGATAAGACGGGCTCCGGGCAGAAGAGTGGGCAGCAAGCAGGGCAGCAGGCAAAGGCGGACAAAACGGCTGGCGATAAGAGTTCGGGCAAAGGGCAGGAGCAACAGGGTCCACAGCAGGGCGATGCGCAGGCTGGCGATCCGAACGGAGACCCTCAGGAGGGCCAGCAGGCGGAGGGCAAGGCCGGTGCGAAGAGCGCCCAGAGTTCCGCGCAGGCCGGTAGTGGTGTGGGTAGTCAGGATGGGGCGAAGGATATCCGCGCGGCTGAGCAACTGAAGGCGATGGGGAAGATCAGCGAGATTATCGGGAAACGCGCTGCTACGGTTACGGGTGAGACGACGATTGAAGTGCAATCGGGGAACCAGCAGTTGCGGACGGCTTATTCGAATAAAGCGGCGACGCATGCGCAAGCAGATAGTGATGTGAGCCGGGACGAGATTCCGGTAGGACTGCAGAACTATGTGCAGCAGTATTTTGAGCAGGTAAGAAAGCCGGCGGGTGGAGCGGCGAAGCCCAGGAGTAAGTAGAAGGGCCTGGGAAGGTCTCTGGTGTTAGTGCATGCAGCCAGACGCCTGCGACGAGGTGGGTCAGTCCAACGCGCCGCGGTCGAATATGCCTGGTTCCCGAAGGAGTTTCAAACTGACTACTGGTATTCGTGCAGAAAAGTCATTGCCAGCGAGAGGCTGGAAGCCCTGCACAGAGCGGCGGTTCAGGCGGTGACTTGCCAGGGCTTGTCGTTCGTGCCTTTGTCCCGGCCTTCTACACGGTCGTACAGGTACTTATTTGATACGGTGCCCATGGCTTCGTTGTAAAGACTCGTCATTCCCAGTGCCTCCCGGAGATCTTCCTGAAAGTTCTGAATGGCGGCCAGTTGCCACGCTTGAGCGGGCATCTTTTTGCCGCTCGGAGTGATGAAAAACTTCTGGAATCCGCCGTCCGTCAGGGTGGCGATCTCATTGCCGACCACCATTCCGGCTTTCACGGTGAAGCGGGGCACGGGTTTTCCGTCGAGATCTGTGCCGCCGTCTTCGGCGAAGCAGGCGATCCCCTTGCGCTCGATGCGAGTCTTGCCGCCAGCCGATTCCACCCGGAAACCCGCATCCCGGGCTGCCTTCATGTGGTCGTCGAACGTTATTTTTTTGATGACTTCGCGGCGGAAAAACATAGCTGGCTCTATTATAGATTGGGCCTGCATAAATTGGGCCTGCAGGGCGTCACCCATATAATTGCGGAGATGCCTTTTGTGCTTTCTCTTGACGAAGGAACGACCAGCGCCCGCGCGGTGCTCTACAACGAACAGGGTGAGCGACTTGGAATGCACTCCGTGCCGTTCGAGAGCCTGTATCCGTACCCGGGCTGGGTAGAGCAGGATGCCACCGCGATCTGGCGTGCACAGATGGACGCGGCGAGCGCAATGCTGCTGCAGCAGAAGGTCGCTCCGGGCGATATCGCAGCTTGTGGCATCACGAATCAGCGTGAGACCGTTGTCGTCTGGGATCGCAGAACGGGGCAGCCGATTGCGCCGGCTATCGTCTGGCAATGCAGGCGTACCGCCGACTATTGTGCCGAACTGGCGCGCTCGGCGAACGGAGAACTGATCGCGAACAAGACGGGCCTGGTGATCGACGCCTACTTTTCGGGCAGCAAGATTCGGTGGATTCTGGAAAATGTGCCGGATGCTCCGCAGAGAGCACGGGATGGCGAGATCCTCTTCGGCAACATTGACACATGGCTGATCTGGAAGCTGACGAACGGCGCCGTGCACGTCACCGACTACACGAACGCTTCCCGGACGATGCTGATGGATCTCGCGACCGGCGAATGGGACAGCGATCTGCTGAATATTTTCGATGTGCCGCGGGCGATGCTGCCTTCCATTGTGCCGTCGTGTGGCCGGGTTGGGATAATCGCGCCGGAATTGTTTGGGGCGGAGATTCCGATCAGCGGCATTGCGGGCGATCAACAGGCGGCGCTGGCGGGGCAGGCATGTTTCCGTCCGGGTCTGTCTAAGAATACCTATGGGACCGGCTGCTTCGCGCTGACCCACGCGGGTGACCGCCAGCCGCATTCGACTCACCGGTTGCTTGCTACCAGGGCAGCGTCGCTGGGGGCGAAGCCACAATTCGCCGTGGAAGGCAGCGTGTTCGTTGCCGGAGCAGTGATTCAGTGGCTGCGGGATTCACTGGGGCTGATCTCGACGGCTGCGGAATCCGAGGCCGTGGCTTCGAGCGTGGCTGATACGGGCGGCGTACACGTGGTGCCTGCCTTTGTCGGGTTGGGTGCGCCGCACTGGGATTCCAGGGCTCGCGGGCTGATCAGTGGGCTCACGCGCTCCAGCGGGAGGGGACAGATTGTGCGGGCGGCCCTGGAGAGCATTGCTTTCCAAAGCGGGGAATTGATCGACGCCATGGAAGCCGATTCGGGCGAGCCGATCACGGAACTGCGGGTGGATGGCGGCGCGGCAGTGAACAATTTCCTGATGCAGTTTCAGGCTGACATTCTGGGTAAGCCGGTTATCAGGCCGGCGGACGTGGAGACTACTGCGTTGGGCGCGGCGTATCTGGCTGGAATCGCGGAAAAGGTGTGGTCCGGAACGGACGAGGTGGAGAGCTTCTGGCGAGTCGAACGGACCTTCGAGCCACAGATGTCTGAAGCGGACCGCCAGGA
The DNA here is from genome assembly GCA_030838885.1 of Bryobacterales bacterium. GTDB lineage: Bacteria > Acidobacteriota > Terriglobia > Bryobacterales > Bryobacteraceae > BOG-234. The sequence continues at coordinate 8,097 of JAUZEU010000606.1, forward strand.
CCGCGTGCAAGGCTGGAAAGCAGCAGTGGCGCGGGCCCGGCTGGATTAGCCGCTAAGGCACCCAGCGGCGGCCGAGAGTCGCAAAGAACATTACGATCAGGCCGACAATTGCGGCCAGAATCAGCGAATGCGGAAGGATCTTTCTGAACAGATCGCCTTCGCGCCCGTGTTCGCCGACGGCGGCCGTTGCCACCACAAGAGACTGCGCCGCGATCATTTTTCCCATCACGCCACCGGCAGAGTTTGCCGCTGCCATTAAAACTGGAGGCAGATTGAGGCTTGTCGCGGTGATTACCTGGAGGCTGCCGAAGAGCGCGTTCGAGCCCGCATCGGTGCCGGTGAGGGAAACGCCGATCCATCCAATGAGGGTACCGAAGAACGGGAACAGGCGGCCGGTGTGAGTCATGGCGAGACCGAGCACGGCGTCCATGCCGCTGTAGCGGGTCACGTAGCCAAGCACCAGCATGGCCATGATGGCGAGCATGCTCTTGCGCATCATGTAGCAGGTGCGGAAGAAAACGCGCATGGTGTGACCGAAGCTCAGGCCCAGGACCGGGCCGGCGATCAGGCCCGCGATGAAGGCCGCAGTGCCTGAGTTCGCGAGCAACGTGAGGTCGAAGATCGCGGATTCTGCGTGTGGGCTGGGAAAGACGGGCGGCATTCGGAAAACCAGATTGTGCAGCCCCGGTACCGGGATGACGGGAGTGGTGGCGTTCAGGAACAGGACCACCGCGGGAACTCCACTGAGCACTACGAAGAGCGACAGCAGCAGAAAACCGGACCAGGCGTGCACGATTTCGCCGAAGGTGTGCGGGCGGATCTGAACCGTGGGCGGGGGTTCCTGTGGAAAGCGCCAGATTTCCTTTGGCTTCCAGATTTTGAGAAATATTGTCAAACCCACCAGCGTGACCATGCCGCCTACGATGTCCACGAGGCCGAAGTCCTGATAGTTTGCCCAGTAGAACTGAACGCCGGCGAACAAGCCTCCCGCCAGTAGCAGCCCCGGCCAGATGGCGAAAACGTTTTTCCATGAGGTGACGAGGCGGGTAAGCCAGAACGGCAGCAGGAGCGCTGTGAAGGGCAGAATACGACCCATCATGGCGCTGATCTGCATGGCGGGAAGCCCTGTGACCGCGACAAGGGCGCGAACCGGATTTCCCACAGCTCCGAAGGCCACGGGGGAGGTATTCGCGATGAGGCAGAGCATAGCGGCGGCGAAAGGCTGGAAGCCGAGGCCGACCATCATGGCGCCGCAAATCGCGACTGGCGCGCCGCCCCCTCCGGTGCCTTCGAGGACCGCGCCGAACGCGAAAGCGATGAGCAATGTCTGCAGACGGCGATCTTCCGTCACACCGCCAATAGATTGTTTGATGACCTCGAAGTGACCTGATTCGACGGTGAGTTCGTACACGAAGACGGCCGCGAGTAAGGTCCAGCCAATGCGAACTGCACCGTAGACGAGACCGTGTGCGGCTGCTGCGGCGATCTTTTCAGCTGGCATATGGAATTCAAAGGCTGCCAGGGCCATGCAGAGAAGAGAGGCGAACACCGCGGCAACGTGCGCGGGCATTCGACGTATCGCCAGGAGATAAAAGAGAAGACAAATGGGGAGTGCGGCGCTGAGCGTGGAGAGCCACACGTTGCCGAGCGGGTCGTAGATCTGTTGCCAGGGCATTTGGATGGAAGTATATGAGAGCCGGAAAGGTTAGGATGTTATCACAACGATGAATCGCGCCTTAGTGATCGCCATCGGGTTTTCGCTTCTGTTGTCCGGATGCGGCAAGAAGAAAGTGAAGATGGGGGGGGGTCCGGTGCCCGCGCGATCGGCGGGAACGCGGGCTTCCAAAGCGCGGTCTGTTCCGGTGCCGGCAGGGACCATGGAGCGTGGCGTTGCGAGCTGGTACGGGGTTCCGTACCACGGGCGTCAGGCGGCGGATGGCGAGATCTACGATATGGAAACGATGGTGGCCGCGCACCGAACGCTCTCGTTCCAGACGTGGGTGCGGGTCCGAAATCTGTCCAACAATAAAACGGTGGATGTGCGAATTATCGACCGTGGACCTTTTATCGACGGGCGCATTATCGATCTTTCGCATGCCGCGGCGAAAGAGATCGAGTTGATTGGGCCGGGGATCACGGAGGTGGAGGTTACTGTGATATCCGCGCCTGCGACTCCGGAACCGGCGTTGTTCGCCGTTCAGGTCGGGGTATTCCGGGAAAAAGGGAATGCGGACCGTATGGAGCGCGACATGGCGGACGCCTATGGTTGGGCGAAAGCGGTCGAGCGGAAGGAGAGTCCCGGGTCGTGGCGCATCCTGGCCGGGCGCGAGAACTCGATGGAGAGCGCGGAGCTTCTGGCGCAGCGCATCCGTGAGGAGCAACACTTGCCGGGAGCTTTCGTGGTGCGCCTGGATCCCTAAGAGGTTTTTCGGGCTACAGAATTCGCTGAGAAGTGCCGAATTAGAGACAGAGATGTTACCTGTTCTCGGCATGGTCGTCGTTCTTTGCGCGGTGATTGGCGGGTTCGCGCTTGAAAACGGGAAGTTCGTGCCGCTGGTGCAACCGTCTGAACTTGTGATCATTTGCGGAGCCGCAGTGGGGACGCTGCTGACCGCGAACCCCGTTGAGGTTCTGAAGAAGACACTCCGAAGACTGCTGCGGGTCTTTCGCGGGCCGCCAATGACGAGGGAATTTTACCTCGCCAGCCTGGTTATGCTGCGTGCGCTGTGTGACTATGCGCGGAGGCACGGCGCGACCAAGCTGGAGGACCAGATCGACGATCCGGAGCGCAGCGTGGTTTTTCGTCGTCATGCCGACGCTATCCGCGATACGGGCGCCCTGAATTTCATTTGCGATACGCTGCGGCTCATTTCAATGACTGCCGTGCTGCCGCTGGATCTGGACGGGTTGCTGGACCAGGATATGGAGGTACGAGGCCGGGAACTCGGGGCACCGGCTGAAACGCTGATGTCGCTGGCGGATGCTTTGCCCGCCCTGGGGATCATTGCCGCCGTGCTCGGCGTGGTGATCACGATGGGATCGATTACTGATTCCCCCACGAGTATTGGCGAGAAAGTGGGCTCGGCTCTAGTCGGAACGTTTCTGGGCGTTTTCCTTTCCTATGGATTCGTGGCACCACTGGGGGCTCATTTGAAGTCGATCAGCGAGGGCGAAATTCAGTATTATCAGATGCTTCGCGCTGCTCTTGCCGCATTTGGCAAGGGTATGCCGGGTTCAATAGCGGTTGAATTCGCCCGGCGCGCGATTCCCCCCGATCTGCGGCCGGAGTTTTCGCAAATGGAGATTGCGTGCCGGGCGGTTACAGGGAAAGCCGCGGACAAGTTGTATCGATTGTCTGAGAATATTCCGGCCGCCCCGCACTAACACTCTGATATGAAGTATTCCGGCGAGGAACTCCCTACGGGTTTTCTGGGGCGATCCGCACGTATCGTGCAGATCCGGGCGCAAATTGAGAAGATCGGCGTGGGCCGGACGCCCGTACTGATCCAGGGTGAAAGCGGCACTGGCAAGGAGGTGGCAGCGCGTTCCCTGTTTAACGCTAATCCGCAGGGCCAGTTCGTCCCCATCGAATGCGGTTCCATGGTGGGGACGCTGATGGAGAGCGAACTGTTCGGCCACACCCGCCATGCGTTCACGGGGGCCGGTGAGAATAAGCGCGGCCTGATGGAACTGGCGAATGGCGGCACTGCTTTCTTCGATGAGATAGGCGATCTGGCGCTTGAGCTACAGGTGAAGCTGCTGCGTGTTCTGCAGGAACGCGAGTACCGGCCCGTTGGTTCCCTGCAGCGGGTTAAGGTTGATGTCCGGATCATCGCCGCAACGCACCGCAATCTTGAGCGCGAGATTGCCGCCGGGCGGTTCCGGGAAGATCTGTTTCACAGGCTAAATGTGATCCGACTGACCCTGCCTCCTCTGCGGGATCGGAAAGAAGACATTCCTCTGTTGATCGAACGGTTTATAGCGAGTCCGGACCGGCGCTACAGCATTGCGAACGAAGCGATGGATGCGATCATGCGCTACGACTGGCCGGGGAATGTCCGCGAATTGAAAAACTGCATCGACCGGATGATCGCCATGAACTCGGGCCCCTTACTGCATTTTACGGACTTGCCTTCCAACGTGATCTACCATGCCCGCGCGGGTACTTCGACTGCTACGACGGTCGCAGCGACTGTTGGCGGTGCGCGGGGAATCCCGCTTCCGCCTCCGGTGGTGGCTCTTCGCGGTATAGTGCCGTTGCAGGCACTGGAACGGCAGGCGATTGAGCACGCTCTGCAGCAGACCGCGGGCGACCGGACGGAAGCCGCGCTGCTGCTGGGAATCGGGCGCACCACGCTTTACAGAAAGCTCAAAGAGTATCAGCTTGGCGAGAACTGAGGCGGCTCCTGCTAGTCTCGGTTCTTGCGGATCGCGCTCGATGCCACGTACAGCCTGGGTGACGCCCTTTCCGGCGTGGGAGTCTATTCGCGTGAACTGATGTTCGGACTGGCGGCATCGGAGCCGGATGTCCCATGGGACTGGTACTACCGCTCTCAACGGTATTGGCGGGCGATTTCCTCTGTTTCGAAACCTGACAATGTAAAGGTTCGTTTCCTGGCGGATTCGGTGGGTTCCCGTTCCGCCCGACTATTTCATGGCCTGAATCAACGGCTGCCGAAGCGCCGCTTTCGCCGTCAGGTCGCCACCTTCCATGATCTGTTTGTGCTCTCGGGAGAGTACAGCACTGCAGACTTCCGAACCCGTTTCGCTGCACAGGCGCGGGAAGCGGCGGGAGCGGCGGATCTGATCATCGCCGTCTCCGCTTTCACTGCCCGGCAAGTCGAAAGCTATCTGGATATTCCGCAGTCCAAGATTCGCGTGATCCACCATGGTGTCGTGCAGCGGTCAACTCCGCCGGGCTTGCCGCGTCGAAAGATTGTGTTGTGCGTAGGAGCAATCCAGCGGCGCAAAAATCAGGCTCGGCTGATCCGCGCGTTCCGGGCGATGCCTCCAGACTGGACTCTCATCCTGGCCGGGTCGAACGGCTTTGGCTCTGAAGACACCTTGAAGGAACTTACCGCGAGCCCTTGCGCCGACAGAATCAAAATCACCGGCTACTTACCGGAGTTTGATTTAGCAGTGTTGTACGGGCAGGCCAGCATCTTCGCGTTTCCGTCCCTTGATGAGGGCTTTGGGATGCCGATACTGGAGGCGATGGCGGCAGGCGTTCCGGTAATCACGTCCAACTGTTCTGCTTTACAGGAGGTAGCGGGTAATGCCGCAATTCTCATCGATCCGCAAAGCGAGGCCGAACTCGCGTGTGCCCTGCAACTACTTGCTTCGAATGAGAACCGCCGCGAAGAACTCGCGGCAATCGGTAAAATTCACGCAGAATGTTTTACCTGGGAGAAGGCTGTCGCAGCCACAGCGGCCGTATACCGCGAACTGGGGGACTAAGCTTCTTCGTCGACCGTAATTCGCAAAGCCTTGAGAAATCTTTGGTCCTGCGTCGTGAACCGGACCTTCCCGGTTGTTTCGAGCTCCTGAGGTTCCGCCAAAGCGTCATCCTCATCGCCGTCTTCGCCTTCGCCGCGCTTGTTGAACCCGATGGTCGCTTCGAGAACGAGAAAAACGTCGTAGCCCGCACGTTTGATCTCACCGATTGCTTCCGCAATCCGTTCTGAGTCCGAGAGCGACTCGTTGATGGCGTTCCCCAGATCCTGCATCAAGCTCTTCAGGCGTTCTTCCACTTTTTGCCCCTTTCCTCGGGCGCTACCTAATTTGTGTGATGCAAATCCAGGGCCATCGGTTCCTTTATCCCAAAAACATCAGCCGACCGTTCACTTGATTGTACAATCCGACTGTCGAGGGTACAACGTGATCTTTTGATAGCATGTAGGCGTGCATATAGACCGGCAGATGGCTCGCGCCGGCACGGTCGCGGGCAAGTTCGTGAAGAAGTTATTGCCCCACGCGAAGCAGCATTCCGATCTTCTGAAACAGTCGGGCCGGTTCGCGAAAGAGTCAGCCAGGCAGTGGACGCCCACAGTGCGGCAATCCGGCATGTTTTTCAAGCATGTGGTTCCTGCTGCGGCGAAACCGATACATTCCCTGTGGCACCAGATTATCGGCTTTGTTTTCCTTGTGTTCGCAGGTAGCGCGGCCTTTAAGATCTGGCAGTATCCCGGCCCTTTGCCTCCAATGCAGTTGGCCTTGGCCGGACTTTTCGTGGTGGTGATGGTCTTCTATGGCGTTTCGTCGATTCGCAAATCGCGGCGCATCTCCCGCTCCTGATGGAGAAGCCCGGCGTTTATCCCTGGACCCGCGGCATTTATCCGGAGATGTACGGCACCCGGCTCTGGACCATGCGCCAGTACGCCGGTTTCGGCTCGGCCGAGGAGAGCAATGCCCGTTACCGCTATCTGCTGAGCCAGGGCACCACGGGTCTTTCCGTCGCATTCGACCTGCCCACCCAGATCGGGCTTGACCCCGATCACCCCCTTGCGGCGGGCGAAGTTGGCAGAGTTGGCGTCTCGGTCGCATCTCTTGCGGACATGCGTCGGTTGTTCCAGGGAATCCGTTTGGATCAGGTCTCGACCTCGATGACGATCAACTCGACCGCGGCCATTCTCCTGGCGTACTACGTTCTTGTGGCACGGGAACAAGGCGCGGACCGGCGCAAGCTCAGCGGCACGGTTCAGAACGACATCCTAAAGGAATATATCGCGCGGGGCACATACATCTTCCCGCCCCGGGCCGCAATGCGGATCATTACGGACCTGTTCGCCTGGGCGTCGACTGAAATGCCGGAGTGGAACACCATTTCGATCAGTGGGTACCATATCCGCGAAGCCGGTTCTACTGCGGAACAGGAAGTCGCGTTCACGTTTGCAAACGCTATTGCATACATCGAGGCGGCGGTAGCTGCGGGAATGAGCGTGGACAGCTTCGCCCCCCGGCTTTCGTTTTTCTTCAACGCACACTCCGATTTTCTGACCGAAATTGCTAAGTTCCGCGCCGCGCGCCGGCTTTATGCGCGCCTGATGAGGGAGCGTTTCGGCGCGAAAGACGACCGGTCATGTATGCTGCGCTTTCACACTCAGACAGCAGGAAGCACTCTGACTGCACAGCAGCCGGATGTAAATCTGGTGCGCACCGCTATTGAGGCGATGGCGGCTGTGCTGGGCGGAACGCAGTCGCTGCACACGAATTCGAAAGATGAAGCGCTGGGTTTGCCGACGGAAGACTCGGCGCGACTGGCACTGCGCACGCAGCAAATTATTGCGTATGAGACTGGTGTGACCAATACGGCGGATCCGGTAGGCGGAAGCTATTACATTGAAGAACTGACCGGCAGGATCGAAGCCGCCGCGCTGGATTACATCCGCCAGATCGATGAGATGGGAGGCGCACTCCAGGCGATTGAAGCGGGTTTTATTCAGGCTGAGATCCAGAGTGCGGCGTATCAACACCAGCGTGTGGTGGAATCGGGCGAGCGGGTCATTGTCGGCGTGAATCGGTTCCAGACGTCAGAAAGGGAGAACGTCCCCGTGTTTCGCATCAATCCCGAGATCGAGCGGGCACAGGTTCACGCAGTCCAGGCGCTTAGGGCGCAGCGCGATGACGTTACTTGGAAGCAGCGGCTTAGTGAACTCGATTCAGCGGCGAGGTGCGGCGAAAATCTGATGCCCAGGATCGTGGCGGCGGCCGAAGCCAGCGCGACCGTGGGCGAGATTTCCGACGCTTTGCGCGCCGTTTTCGGAGAGTATCGCGAAACGGCGTAAATTTACAAGACGCGATAGACGGCGCCGGATCAGAATGTACACATGTCATTCACACCTTATCTGACCGTCAGAAACGCGGCTGCCGCGATCGATTTCTACAAAGCGGGGTTCGGCGCCACCGAGCTTTACCGGATTGAGCAGGGTGGGGCCGTGGGTCACGCAGAACTCAGGATCGGCGACACGCTCCTGATGCTCTCGGACGAATTTCCGGATATGGATATTCTGGGCCCGGAGACGCGGGGCGGGTCTGCGATGTGTATGCACCTCTATGTAGAGGATGCGGATGCCGCTGTTGAGCGCGCGGTTGCAGCGGGGGCAAAGGTTTTGCGGCCGGTGGAAGATCAGTTCTACGGAGATCGCGGTGGCAAATTTGTGGATCCGTTCGGGCATGTGTGGTGGTTTGCAACTCGCAAAGAAGATTTGACGCCGGAAGAGATCAAGCGTCGCGCAACTGCGCTATTCGGCGCGTGATCTGAGCGATCAGCGCCCGGCTGTCATCGAGCATGGAGGCCATCAGCAGAAAACCGTGGATCATGCCGGGATAGCGGGTGAGTTCGACGGAAACACCCGCGTCGGACAAAGCCCGCGCGTAGGCTTCGCCTTCGTCACGCAGGGCGTCGTATTCGGCGGTGATCACAAGGGCCGGTGGCAGCCCGCGAAATTCTTGCGCAGCAAGAGGCGACGCGTCCGGGTGTTGACGATCGGCCTCGCGGGGCACGTATCGTTCCCATGCCTGCTTCCCTCTTTCAAGGGTCAGCACGGGGCCTTCCCCGAACTCCTGCCATGACGGGGTACTGAGGCTCGAATCGGCCACCGGATAGATGAGCACCTGCAGTGCAAGTTCGCGAAAGCGGCGCGCTGTTGCGGTGGCAAGGGCACCGCCGGCACTGTCGCCCATCACTGCAATCTTTAACGGATCGATACCCAACTGTGCCGCATGTTCCAAGACCCAGGCAGTGGCGGCAAAGCAATCTTCCGGGCCCGCGGGGAACGAGTGCTCCGGGGCGAGCCTGTAGTCCACGGCAATAACCACGCATGTTGCAGCGTTTGCGATTTCGCGAAGCGGCGCATCATGGGTTTCGAGATCGCCCAGACAGAACCATCCGCCATGGAAATAGATTGCGCACGGCAGCAGACCTTCGCAAGGGCGGTATATGCGGACCGGGACAGGACCGCGTGGTCCTGAGATCTCGCGATCGGATACATCCTTCACTAACTGGGGAGATCCGGCCAACGGACTGACATTCAGAAGATAGCGCCGGGCTGATTCGATTGACCCGTTCCGATCATCCATCTCGGCCATTTTGGCCAGAACTGCATTTACCTGTGGAGAAAAGTTCACGCGAGTGCTTTCATACTGCAAACACGGTAAGAAATCCCGTGCCATTTCCATCCTACAGCGCTCAAGAATTAACAAAACAAGTCATTTACGAGATTGGGCGCTCAGTTGCTTTTGGTAGTAGCGTCCGGCCTAACGGCTGGGAGTACGGGAGGACTAATCGATAAATGAAACTAAATACGAACGGCCGTTTGCTCCGGATCGCTGCTTTCGGAGTGGTTAGCGTGGGAATGGGATTCGTAACATCAAATGCACGCGCAGACCAGTGGGATAAGAAAACGATTCTGACTGTGAATGAGCCGATACAAGTCAGGGACACAGTTTTGCAACCCGGGCAGTATGTGTTTAAACTGCTGAATTCTCAATCGGACCGGCATATTGTACAGATTTTCAACTATAACCAAACGCGTATTATTGACACGCAAATAGCAATTCCGAATTACCGGCTGCAGCCCACCGATAATTCACGGTTTGGTTTCTGGGAAACGCCTGCTGGTAGCCCCAGGGCATTGCGGGCATGGTTCTACCCGGGAGATAACTTCGGGCAGGAGTTCCCGTATCCGAAACACCTGGCGATGGCAAAGCCAGCCAGCGCGTCCGTTACTTATCGCGAAGCTCAGCCTGAACCCGCAGCCCGTGTCGAGACCGCTGTAGAAGTTCCCGCACCGGTGGCGGAGCCCGAAACCGTAGCTGCGGTGGAAGCGCCGGCACCTGAACCCGCCCCTGTTGCTGCAGATGCCCCTGTACAAGGATCTGCCGAGCCACAGCAGGACGCTGCAGCAGACGCAGGCCGCGCCCGCATTCTTCCAAAGACGGCCAGTTCCTATCCTTTGTTTGGGCTCGCCGGACTTCTGTCACTGGGCGGCTTTGCGCTGCTTCGCCGGAAGTCACCTGTGGGTAACTAACGTTGTGGGGAAGCGTAATGAGACGGCGTGCGGTGCTGCAGAGTCTGGCAGCGGCGCGCGCCGTGTGGTCTAAATCATCGAGCTAAAAGTATGAAAGCCAGGTGGCGCAAGTTCGCTGAGTTCGTTCTTCTGGTGGGCGGTGTTACGTGCCTCGGTGTTTGGGGATGGTCGACCGCGCGCGAGGGGCTATACGAAGACTGGCATAACTGGATTTTTGACAAGCAACAGACTGGCGAAGGCGCCACAGTCGGGGACTATGTGAAGGACCGATTGACGGGTTCTGCCCCTGCGAAGCCTGGCGAGGCTGCGCCTGTAACTCCCATGCGAGCAGTGCCTGAGAACGGTCTGATCGGGCGCCTTAGTATCCCGCGGCTGGACCTTCACGCGATGGTTCGTGAAGGCACGGCAGATAAGACATTGAGCCTGGCGTTGGGTCATATCGCCGGCACAGCGAGACCGGGACAGAATGGAAATGTTGGTGTGGCGGGACATCGGGATTCGTTGTTCCGAGGCCTGCGAAATATCAAGCTGAATGACCGGATCGTCTTCGAAACCAGCGACGGCGGAAGTTATGTGTACCAGGTGAACAGCACGCGGATTGTGAAACCTACTGAGGTGAGCGTGTTGAATGCGGGATTATACCCGGAGCTGACCTTGGTTACCTGCTACCCGTTCAATTATATTGGTTCGGCTCCGGACCGCTTCATCGTCAAGGCGCGGCAGATTGGGCAGGCCACAAGGGAACTGCCCGCGACGGAGGTGGCACAATCCTCGCCGGTGTTGGAACCGCCACCTGCAGCACCTCGAGTCGAGACGCCCAGGGTCGAGACACCCAGACCGACGGTTCAGAAGACTCGCGGCGGTGTGCGTCGCGTGCCGTTCGAGGTCTCAATGAACCACAGCCGCCAGCTAACCCCTGGGATTTCCATCGGCCTCACGAGAGCCGACGCGGAGCGCAAAACCGTAGACGGCTGGATGTGGGTGATGCCGGAGCGGCGCACCATCTGGCTGCGCGACCAAAGCACACGGCAACCCATTGTCATTTACGGGCCCGACGGCTGGAAGCGGGAAGTTGTTATCGACTCCGTAACACGTAACTCTATGCGCGGCTATTTGGTGTTGTAAGTCGTGTCTTACGCAGGAAATCGAAATCGCAGCCCTCATCCGCCTGGTTGACGTGCTGCAGGAACATCCAGCCATAACCTCGTTCGTAATGCGGGAGGGCTTGCGGGCGTGCAGAGAGGCGGCGCTCAATTTCCTGTTGCGGAACGTGCAGGGTCAATGTTCTGCCGGCCGTATCCAACTCCACTTCATCTCCGGTTTCCACGGCAGCTAACGGTCCGCCGGCGGCTGATTCGGGCGCAACGTGCAGCACGACAGTACCGAAACTGGTGCCGCTCATGCGCGCATCGCTGATCCGGACTATATCATTGATGCCCTGATCGAGGAGGACGCGTGGCATGGGTATCTGGCCCCATTCGGGAAACCCTGGAGCGCCCTTCGGACCGCTGCTTTTCATGACGAGAACCGTATCCTTCGTTACCGGAAGATCGGGAGTGTCAATCAGGTCATGCATCTGCTTATAGGTCTCGAACACATATGCGGGGCCACGGTGTTGCAGCAGGTGCGGGGAGGCGGCAGTGTGCTTGATAACCGCACCGCGCGGGGCGAGATTGCCACGCAGAATCACGGTGCCCCCTTCGGGTGAAAGAGGATCGGCAGCTGCGCGAATCACATCGCGGTTCCAGCATTCCGCGCCCTCCACGTTCTCGCGAATCGTTTTGCCATTCGCGGTTATGGCGTCGCCATGAAGCAGCGGCAGAATCTCATTCATCACCACAGGAACGCCCCCGGCTTCGAACATATCCTCCATCAGGTATTCGCCCGATGGCTTCACGTTGACGATGCAGGGCGTGCGGCGGGAAATGCGGTCGAATTCGTCAAGGTCGAGATTGATGCCGAGACGTCCGGCAATGGCAAGCAGATGAACCACTGCATTGGTGGACCCGCCGATGGCCATGTTCACTGTGATCGCGTTCTCCAGAGCTTCACGCGTCATGATCGTCGAAGGCTTGAGATCTTCCCACACCATGTCGACAATGCGCTGGCCGCTCAGTTCGGCCAGGGTGAGCCGGCGCGAATCGGGCGCGGGTATCGCGGCGCAGCCAGGCAGGGTCATACCGAGCGCCTCAGCCACAGACGCCATCGTGCTTGCGGTGCCCATGACCGTGCAATGGCCGGCGCTGCGGGCGAGGCCGCCTTCGATCTCGCATAGCTCACCATCGGTCAGTTTGCCGGTCCGGTAGAGATCGAAAAGCTTACGTCCATCGGTACCAGCGCCTAATTTTCGATTGCGCCACTGGCCGCTCAGCATGGGTCCTCCGGTCACTACAATGGCCGGAATATCGGCGCTGGCGGCACCCATAATTTGGGCGGGTGTGGTTTTATCGCAGCCGCATAACAGGACGACACCGTCAATAGGGTTGGCGCGAATGGATTCTTCCACGTCCATCGACATCAGGTTGCGGTAGAGCATCGATGTTGGCTTCATGAACATTTCGCCAAGCGAGATGGTGGGGAATTCGAGCGGAAAGCCGCCTGCTCTCCAGACGCCGCGCTTTACAGCTTCCGCCACCGTGCGCAGGTGCGCGTTGCAGTTGTTCAGTTCACTCCACGAATTACAAATTCCAATGACAGGGCGGTTCTGAAAAACATCCGCCGTATAGCCTTCCGATCGCAGCCAGGCACGTCTTGAGAAGTTGTAATATTCTTTGCCTGACCACCACTGCTGACTACGTAAATCGCGTGCCATGAATTATGTGTCTAACATACACCTTCACAATTGTTTCGCCTGTAAATCACCGATTTGTAACCGGTAAACAATTACAACAGAACCATGAGGTGCGACCTCCACGTTCACACGGTGCATTCGGGAATGTGTACTGTGCCGGTGCTCTCCCGCGTTTGCAGGGAGTCGTATAACGAACCGCGGGCGCTTTATTACGCGCTGAAGCAGCGGGGTATGGACCTTGTCACGGTCACGGATCACGATTCCATTGACGCAGTGGAGGAACTGCGTCACTTTCCGGATTTCTTTCTCAGCGAGGAAGTAACCTGCACCATGCCGAGCGGCACGGAGATGCACGCTGGCGTGTATGGGATTCGGGAAGGCGACCATACGGAATTACAGCGACGCCGGACAGATGTAGAGAGTCTGCTGGCCTATGCGGCGGAGAACCGGCTGTTTGTGACCGTAAACCATCTCTATTCGAGCCTGACGGGGAAGCGGACGGAAGACGATTTCGCGATCTTCGCGCGCCGGTTTCATGGCGTGGAGACTTTGAACGGGCAAATATTAAAAGGCGCCAATCAGATGGCGGCGGACTTTGCGGCCCGCTTTGCAAAGGCCGCCATCGGTGGCAGCGACGCCCATACCCTGGCATCGGCCGGCCGCACATTTACGGATGTTAGCGGGGCGGCAAGCATTGAAGATTATCTGACGGGGCTGCGTCGCGGCAATTGCAGTCCATCGGGCGAGTCGGGCGATCTCTTAAGACTCAACAACGCCGTCTTTCATATTGGCCGGTCACTGATGCGGGAGAAGCCCTGGATGCTGTCATTCGGCTGGCTGTTCGCGGCCATTCCCGCTGCTGTTCTGGCGAATTATCTGAAGGAACTGGCGTTCGCATGGTACTGGAAAGACAGGCCGACTGTCGAACTTCCCGTGGAGGTTGCGTTGTGACCCTTGCGCGGGCGAAATCCACCCTGTCAGCGCCCGATCACGAGGTGATGCGGCGTGTGAACAGGTGGCGTGCGCCGCGCTGGGTGCGGTGGTGGATGTTGCTTGCAACACGGGCGGGGGATGGCTGGTTGTGGGCTTTGGCGGGGATCGCAGTGCTGTTATCCGCGGACCCGGAGCGATTCCGTGCGGTGGAAGCGGCTGCGATAGCGGTCACCGCCGGCATACTCATCTTCCACCGGGTGAAAACATATTTCTGCCGGCTGCGTCCAAGAGATATAGAGCCGCATTGCTGGGCGCATGTTGTCACGCGAGACAAGTTCTCATTTCCATCAGGACACTCCACTACAGCGTTCGCGGTCGCGGTAGCGCTCGGTTCGTTCTATCCGGAGATCAGGCCGGTGCTATTGGTGCTGGCTGCGAACGTGGCAATTTCCCGGGTGGTTATCGGAATGCATTTCGTGAGTGACGTTCTGGTCGGGTCGGGAATGGGCGCCATTCTCGGGTATCTGACGTTCCGGTTTGTAGTTTAAAAGTTCGCAGTCCGGAGTCTGCGCCTGGCGTATGTCCTGGGCGGATTCAGACAGCGCGGCGGTCAGGACGGGGAACCCCTTTGCGGGTCCCCGGCTGAACCCGTCCATCCTTTTCTCTCGCCCTCTCTGGCGTACTGTTCGAGGCATATACTAGCGCCATATGAACAAGAATCCAAGTCGCCGGAGGGCTTTGCAGGCTGTGGGCCTGGGAGCAGCGCTTGCCGCAGCACCTGCGTCTGTCGCAGCAGCGGAGAAAGTTCCCATGGGGATGAAAGGCGAAGGGCCAGAGACGCCTAAGATCTGCCTGGAGTACGGCAGCGGCGGGCTTTCGGCGGGCGGCGCTACTGACGAGGAACGTATCCGCCGCATCAGGCAACTGGGAGTGAATTACGCGATTGGGGCGATGGGTGGTCCCGCCCCCTGGGATGAAAGCCGCCTTCGCGCCTACATGGATAAGGCGAAAACGGGCGGCCTCACGATCGGCAATATCATGACGGGCTTTCCCTATGAGGTGATTGCGGCGAAAGAAGGGCGTGACGCGGCAATCGAAAAGGTGAAGCAGACGATTGTTGTGGCGGGAAAGTGCGGGCTGCCGGTGGTGGAATACAACTGGTATGCGCACCGGGCGATGGAAGGGTATTACGAAGTGCCCGGCCGCAGTGGTGCCTCATACACGGGCTTCGATTACGCGAAGATGAAGGACCTGCCGCCGCTGGAGAAGGAAGGCGCGCACACCCTGGACGAGATGTGGACGAATATCACTTACTTCCTAAAAGCCGTGATTCCGGTGGCAGAGAAGGCGGGAGTGCGATTAGCGCTGCATCCCAACGATCCTCCGGCGCCTGTGAGCCGTGGGTCTCAGCAGATTATGGGATCACTCGAAGGCTGGAAGCGTATGGTAGATATCGTTCCGAGTAAGTCGAATGGAATTACCTTCGATTGCGGCGTTACGCGTGAAATGGGCCGCGATCCCGTGGAAGTG
>JAUZEU010000634.1 GCA_030838885.1 Bryobacterales bacterium
AAAAGATGTTTCAACTCGCGGCAGCATTTGAAAAACAGTAGCATCGAATTTCAGGCTGTATTCATCAACAGGTTTTTAAGGAGAAACAATGGCATTTACGCTTCCACCGCTTCCGTATGCGCCCGACGTACTGGAGCCCTACATCGATAAAATGACGATGGAAATTCATCATGGCAAGCACCACAATGCTTACGTGACGAATCTGAACAAGGCACTCGAATCCGCTCCGGAACTGGCCGATAAGAAACTGGAAGAATTACTGGCCAACAATCTGGCCATTGTGCCGGACGCGATCAAGACGGCTGTCCGCAACAACGGCGGCGGTCACGCGAATCACTCGCTGTTCTGGACGCTTTTGGCGCCCGCAGGTAAGGGCGGGGAACCTTCCGGCAAGCTGCTGGAAGGTATCAATTCCACTTTCGGTGGCTTTGAGCAGTTCAAGGAAAAATTTAGCACCGCTGGCATAACTCGGTTTGGATCCGGCTGGGCCTGGCTGCTGAAGAGCGGGGGCAAGCTGGAAATTACCTCGACGGCGAATCAGGACAGCCCTATTATGGAAGGAAAGACCCCGATTCTGGGTCTGGATGTTTGGGAACACGCTTATTATCTTCACTACCAGAACCGCCGCCCGGACTACGTTGCGGCTTTCTGGAATATAGTGAACTGGAAAGAAGTCGACAAGCTTTACTCAGCTGCCTGATCGGGATTACCAGGCAAATCCGTAATTGAAAGAGGGGCAGACCGATTGGTCTGCCCCTCTTCTTTGCTCACCGACGTTGAGTAACCAGCGTTGAGCAACCAGCGTTGAGTAACCAGCTTCGCCGGCGTTGATTATCCCAGCTTCGACATCAACTGCCGGATATCATTTTCCTGGCTCTTATTGGGCTTGTTCGCCAGTGCGGCCTGGCATTCTTTCCGCGCGGTGTCGCGATCGCCCTTCTGGTTCAGGGCCATCGCGTAGTGGTAGTGATAAACCGGGTTCTGTGGAGCCTGGACCACCAGCGTTTTGAAGTTGTCGATCGCGCTGTCGGTCAGGTTTTTCTTCAGGTAAATCCATCCGAGAGTATCGGTGATCTCGGTAAAATTGGGCAGTTTTTGTTTGGCAGTCTGCGCGTAGGTCAGCGCTTCGTTGAGATCGCCGTTAGACTCGGAAATCAAATATGCCAGGTTGTTCAGTGCATACGCATTATTTCTGTCAGCCTTGATCGCCAGCTCATAAGTTTTCCGGGCAATGTCATTTCTGCCAATCACTTCATAGAGCATGGCCAAGGTTGTCAGGACATTCGTGTTTTCGGGTACACCCTGACGCGACTTTTCCAGCGCTTCCACGGCATGCTGCATATCGCCCTTGTAGCGATGAGCCTGTGCGATCCGGCCCCAGGCGTCGGACTGAAGACGGGGGTCTTTGGTCTTGCCAAGTACGTTCTGATAGCTGGAGATTGCTTCATCGAACCGGCCGGCGGCCATTTGGGCGTTCCCAAGCTCCCGCACGAGATCCAGATGATCGGGATACTTCAGCGCTTCGGTACGCACTACTTCCACCGATTTCTCCGGTTGCCCGTCCGACAAATAGGCCCGGGACATGCCCAGGAGCCCCCGGATATTGCCCGGTGCTGCCTGGTATGCCCGGCCGAAGAATTCTATCGCTTCCTTGTTCTTCTTTTGGTTCAGGTCGAGAACGGCCAGTTCGAGCAGTGCTTCCACCTGGGTGGGATTCTTCTCGATCACCGGCATGAGCAAGGCGCGAGCTTCGTCGAACTTTTGCTGGCGCTGCAGCGCGGCAGCCTTCATTACCCGGGCCTCAATGCTGGCAGGCGCGATTTTCATTGTTTCGTCGGCATAGCGGTTCGCAGCTTCCAGGTCGCCGCGCAGCAGGGCAACCTGTGTCTGTGCGAGTCTGGCCGGCAGATAATCGGGACGCAGTTCAATAGCCTTGTCGAACTCCTGGCGGGCCTGCTCATACTGGCCGCTGGCGAAATGCGCGCGTCCGAGATTGAAGCGTGCCACAAAGTTATTCGGTTTCGCCGTGACCACCGATTGCAGTTCGGTCATGGCAGCGGTCACTTCGCCTTTGTCCAGCAGGAAGGTTGCCCGCAGACCGCGAGCCTCAGGATCCTTTGGATCCTGTTTCAGAATCTCGTCGTTCTTCGCTTTCGCCACAGCCAGATTATTCTGCCGGACATAAGCTTCGATTTCGTGCTTCAGATAGGAAATCTTCTGCTTCGGATCCTTCTGAATGCCTTCCTCATACTGCTTGAGCGCCTCATCAAACTGATTCACCCGAATGTAAAAATCGCCCGCCTGCATGTAGGCCTGGGGAAAATCCTTCAGGTTGCTTTTCATTTGCTTTAAAAGAGCAAGCAGCGCGTCGTTGTTGTGGGTTACGAAATAGAACCGGGCGAGTTCAAGGCGCAGCGCGGGATCTTTCGGGTTGTTGGAAATGGCCGAATTAAGCACCTTCTCGGCTTCAGGAAAGCGTTGCAGCCCGACGTAGAGGCGATACAGATCGTAGAAGCCGTTGAGATTCTTCTTGTCTTTATCCAGAAGGCTTTTGAACAGCCCCTCTGCTTCCGGAATTTCGCCGTTCAGCACCAGCGTTCGGGCGACGGCCAAAGTGATGACGTAATCTCCGGGTTTGGCAGCCAGCGCTGTCCGATATTCGGAAATTGCACTGCTGAGCGCCTGCTTTGCCTCAGCCATTCTGCCCTGCTTGTACTTGCTCATGGTGTCGAGCATGGCAAGATCGCCTGAGATTTTGTGTCCTTGCCAGGAATTGGGGGAGCGCTTCAGCATCCCGGCTGCATAGTCCGAGATATCTTTTACCAGCCGCTCATTATGCTCATTGACCTGGGCCTGCAGCACCATGAACTCCGAGAGCTTCAGAGTGGCATCGTCGGAATCCGGAGTCCCCGTTTTCAGCAGTTCTACCGCACGCTGCAAAGCGGGGATGGCGGCGCCCGGCTGACCGGCTTTCAGATCAGCCAGAGCGAGCTTGTAGTAACCCTCACCGAACTTCCGATCTTTTTCGATCGCTCTCCGGTACATGAGGGCCGCTTCCTTGAATCGGCCCGCATCGAAATACTTGTTGCCGCTCTCCAGATACTTCTGCTTCAGGTAATTAGGATCACGGTTGCAGGAAACAAGGGTAATCGCGGCGAGCGCAAGTGCCAGAAATCGCATACTTTTGACTTTCTTCATTGTGCTACAGAAACCGATTGAAAATGCGCAATGCTGCCAAAAGAGAACATCAGAATGGTAGGATAGACCCCGCAACATGGGCGATCTCGTCGATTTACAGAGATGCAGAGGTCCAATTGCGCACCGGCCAGGCAGCCTTCAGGCGGTTTGCAGGACCGCCGGCTTTAGCCTGTTCAGAAGCAGAATGCCCGATTGAATATCACGCAGGCGCTCTGCCGGGTCATGCGTTTCGCGTTCCACCGCGAGCGGCCCCTGATAGCCGATCTTTACGAGTTGGCGGAGGAATCGCTCCATCCCCACCGACCCCGTGCCCAGTGCTTTTTCTGACCCAAGCGCTTCCGGTTGATCCGATGGCGGCCAATCGCCATCTTTGCAA
Organism: Bryobacterales bacterium; assembly: GCA_030838885.1. Taxonomy (GTDB): domain Bacteria; phylum Acidobacteriota; class Terriglobia; order Bryobacterales; family Bryobacteraceae; genus BOG-234. Next base: position 3,575 of record JAUZEU010000634.1, read on the forward strand.
TGAACGGAAAACACCTTGCCGCCGAGAATTGCCAGAGCTTCAACAGGATCGCCTGTCCCATAGAGAATCATGTTCGCGGGGTCGAAATTAATGCCCAGATTGGAGCGGTTGACTTCCCTGATGAATTCGAGCAGAACGGGGGCGCTCTCCTGCCCGGTCTCAAGGGCGAACCTTTGTCCCTTCGCCGCTGCGTAATCGCAGATACGGACGACCATTTCGCGCACGCCTGTATGATCCGGGTGCTGGGGATCTTCCGGCACGCATCCGATGTGAGTGGCGATGGCGGGCGCGCCGATCTCAGCCGCGAAATCGCTCACCTCACAGGTTCGTTTTTCACGTTCCGCTCTGGTTGAAGGAGGGATGAAACCTACCGTATCCCGAACGGTCGGCTTATCGGCGTAGCTCTCGCCCCTGAATGCAGCGAACACCGTCGTGACGATGAAGCCTGTCTGCCGCAGAGCACTTTGCCATAGACGACCGCACGCCAGATCCAGATCGCCCGGAATGCCGAGTTGCCCACAACGCACCCCCAGGTCGTTCATCTCAGTCAGGGTTTCCATCGGGTCACGGCCCGCCCAGAACATGACACCGGTTTCAAACCTCTCGAGCTGTTTCAGATCTGGCATAGTACCGATTCTCCTTTTCGGGCGCGAGACTCCAGCATAAACCGCATCAACGCCACGGCCTGTGCTGACTCCTTGGGCGGACAGAGGTCTGGCTGCCGGTTATGGCGCACGCAATCGGCGAAGTAATTCAGTTCAGCGGCAAAAACATCCGTGGCGGGCAAGACATGGGAGGCAGAGCTGCCGTCCAGGCGATACTCCCGCAACTCCGGCGCGCCGAACGGCCATTCGTAAGTGGCCTGTTTCGCGGTTACGGTGAACTCCATGGAAAACGGGTACGACTTCGGGTGATGCCAGCCGCCGGTCACGATCACCGGACCCATGCCTGGGTACTCGAGGTCGGCATGAATGATATCGATACCGCTCGCCGTATCTTCAAAACCGCTGGCGCGCACGGAACGAGGCATGCCCCAGAGCGAGATGCAAAAATCCGCGTCGTGAATCAGCAGGTCGAACGCGCCTCCGCCACTACGCAAGGGATCGGCCAGCCAGCGACTCCACCCCGGGGCGGCGCAGCGGCGTCGAAAAAAGGCGGACCGCAGCGGACCGGCGGTTTTCAGCAGTTCTCTGAGGAGACTGTACGCGGGGGAGAAACGCAGTACCTGGCCTGCCATGAGGATTTTGCCGCTGGTCGCAGCCAGACGGACTAAGACCTCAGCATCTGCGTAGCTGAGTGCGATGGGTTTTTCCACCAGCACGTGCTTACCCGCTTGCAGCGCGGCCATCGCTATGGATGAATGAAGATCGGTCGGCAGGCAAATATCTATGGCATCTACGTCCGGGTCCGCCAGCGCCGCCTCCGCGGTGCGATGCTTTGTTACGCTAGCGAAGTCCAGCAATTCGCCGGAGTTGCCCAGATTGCCCTCAATCGCGGTCAGATCTCCTGCGAGCTTGCGCTCGTCCGAACTCATCACTGCCGCTAGTGTCACGCCGGGCACCTGCCGCCATGCACCCGCGTGGGTGGCCCCCATGAACCCCAGACCTAAAACGGCTACTTTCATTTCAGGCCCATTTACCCGGCGACGCGCCTGGCGACTATGAGGGTAATATCGTCCGATTGCGGGGCGGCACCCGTGAAATCCGCCACGGCGCGGTTCACTTCGCTCACGATTGTCTGAGCGGACAAATGCCTGCTTTTAACCACCGTTTCGGCCAGCCGCTCCACTTCAAACTCCTCGCTTTGCAGATCTGCAGCTTCCGTAACGCCGTCGGAATAAATCACCAGCGTATCGCCCTCGTCGAGTTTCAACCTGTATTCCTGGTACTCGATCGAAGGCAGGATCCCGATCACCGGGCCGCCGCCCCTGATCTGTTCCCAGGACCCGTCCGCGCGAACGATCAGTGGCGGGTTATGCCCGGCATTGCAGAATGTGAGTTCCCCCGAACCGCCGTCCAGAATGCAAAAAAACAAGCTGATGAAACGGTTGGAAGGGCAATTCGCGGACGTGATGCGATTCAGCTTCGTCATCACCTCCGCCAGATTCTTAGGCTCCTCAATCAGCACCTGGACGCGTGCCTGCAGCCCCATCATCAACAGCGACGCGGGCATCCCTTTGCCGGAGACGTCGCCCAGCACCATCGCGACACGGCTCGGCCCGTAGGTGAAGAAATCATAATAATCGCCGCCCACCGTTCGGCACGCGGCGTTGTGCCCGGCTAAGTCGAGACCTCTGACCACGGGCGCCACGCCTGGCAGAAAACTTTTCTGAATTTCCGCCGCCTGCTCCAGATCGCGCGCCAGAAGCTGCCTGGCCTGCTCGATTTCCGCATAGCGGGTCTGCTCGATGCGTATAGCCGCGACGTTGGCCATTACAGTCAGCACGCTCAGATCGTCTTTGGTGAATTCGCGGATCAGAGAAGGCGAATCCACATAAATGATCCCGATAATCTGTTCGCGCGTTTGCAGCGGAACCGCCATCAGAGTCCTGATATTCTGCTCGACAATGCTGCGGCGCTCCCTGAAAGCGTCATCAATTGAGGTGTCGCGGACCAGCACGGAAGCCCCGCTGTTTAACACCCGGTCACGGACTGCCGAACTAATGCGGAACCCGTCGCCCTTATTGGCGCGCACCACCAGTTCACCATCCTCAAGCGTGAGCAGAATGCCCCGATCGGCTTTTACCGCCTGAATAGCAAGATCCAGAATGAAGCGGAACAATTCAGGCAGCGGGCGATGTCCGGCTAGCTCATTGCCGGCCCGGATCAGCGCGGAGACCTGCGCCGCCGCGATACCGGAATCGCTTGCGGTCTGATCCGGTTTGATAACGCCTTCCAGGTTCGTGATTACGGTTGAGGAACTGGTATGTTCCGGCTCGCCGTCACCGGAGTCGAAGATAACCACAGGCTTGGGCCCGTTAGCCGTCGCGCCATCGTAAACCAGAATTAAATGCCCGGCCATCACGCGGTCGCCCGATTTCAGCGCAGTCCGCTTCGTCACCTTCGCGCCGTTCAGAATAGTGCCGTTCTTACTCTTCAGATCGTTGAGGGCCCATGTCTCGCTCTCGCCCATTCGCTCGAATGCGAGATGCTGGCGGGACAAACCAGTATCGTCGGGGAAGCAAAGTTCCGCCGCGCTGGAACGGCCCAGGGTAATCCGTTCGCCGGTGAGCTCGATGACACGGCTCTTCCCATCCGGCGATAAAATCTGCAGTTCTCTCATCAGGTTCGCTTCGTATTATGCTACCCGAACCCCGCTTGTGCGCTCGCCACACGATACAATTCCCTCTTCGGGACAAAAATGAACAATACGGGATTAAAGGGGCGCAATGCGCTTGTTACGGGAGCAAGTAAAGGACTGGGCCGCGCCATGGCGATGGCGCTCGCGCAGAAGGGGGCGCACCTGGTGCTGGTGGCGCGTGACCGCACCAAGCTCGAGAGCGTTGCCTCTGAAGTGGTGGAAGCCGGAGGCACTGCGGACGTTTTTGTGGCCGATATGACCCAGGAAGAACAGGTTCAGGCTCTCGAATCCCAGGTGAGCGGGAGGGTCGGCAAGATCCAGATCCTGATCAACAACGCCGGCACCAATCTGCGCAAAGACATCACGGATTTCACGCTGGAAGAATGGCGCGGCGTGCAGGATACCAACGTGACCAGCGTCTTCCTCGCGTGCCGGGCCTTCGTGCCCCACATGAAGGGGTCGGGCTATGGCCGGATCATCAATATGACGTCCATCATGGCGCACATTTCCCTGCCCCAGCGAACCGCTTATTCCTCCACGAAGGCCGCGCTGCTGGGCCTCACGAAGGCGCTGGCGCTCGAGCTTGCCACTCAGGGCATTACGGTGAACGGCATCAGCCCGGGACCGGTTGCGACGGAAATGAACTTGCCGATCCTGCAAAACCCTGAGTTGAACGCCCAATTCATAGCGAAAATCCCCGTGGGGCGCTGGGGCCGGGTGGAAGAAATCGGCGCGCTGGCGGCATTCCTCTGCAGCGACGATGCCGGGTTCATCACCGGCACTGACATTCTGATTGACGGAGGCTGGTGTGCAATGTAAGTGGGTGGTCCTTTTCGCCGCCTCTCTGCTCGCCTCTTCATGTAACCGCAACGTGCAGCGCCGCATTGCCGTGATCCCCAAAGGCACGGCGCATGTTTTCTGGCAATCCGTGCATGCCGGAGCAGTGGCGGCCGGGCGGGAATTCCACGCCGAGATCGTTTGGGACGGGCCACCGAACGAAACCGATTACAGCCGCCAACTGGAGATTGTAGACTCCATGCTCAACCGGCATGTGGAGGGGATGGTTGTAGCCGCAGCGGATCGAACCACGCTTAACGCCTCGCTGGACCGTGCAGCCCGCGAGAAGATTCCGGTAGTGGTGTTCGATTCAGGCGTGGACTCCACGAACTACGTCTCATTCGTGGCTACGGACAATTTCGCGGCGGGCAAGCTCGGCGCCCGTAAGCTGGCAGCGTTATTGAACGGCAAGGGGACTATCGCCATGATTCAGAATGCGCCTGGGAGCGCCTCTACGATGGACCGTGAGCGCGGGTTCAAAGAAGCAATGGCGCAGGAGTTTTCCGGAATTGAAATTGTGGCGGAGCAATACAGCATGTCGAATCGTGCTAAAGCAATGTCGGCGGCTGAAAACATTCTGACGGCCCATCCCCAACTGGATGGGCTCTTCGCCTCTTCAGAACCGAGTTCCGTGGGGGCCGCGCAGGCCATCAAATCGCGCAATCTTACGGGTAAGCTCAAGTTCGTTGCCTTCGACTCGAGCGAGGGTCTGGTGGAGGATTTGAACGCCGGAGTGATCGACGCTCTGGTTGCACAGGATCCTTTCAGGATGGGCTATGAAGCTGTTCGTACTGTGACGGAAAAGCTAAACGGGAAGACGCCGGATAAGAAAATCGATCTGAGCGCCGCTGTGATCACGAAGGCCGATCTTGACAAGGCGGAAGTCAAACTTCTGCTGCATCCCGATCTGGAAAAGTACCTGGGTAAATAACCGTGTCTTATTCGTGGGTACTCGCATTAACTGCAGTTTTTCTGCCCTGCGCTCTGCAGGCTCAATTTGATGTGCTTATTGCGGGAGCCAGGATCGTTGACGGGTCCGGCAGTGCCTGGTTCTACGGCGATATCGGAATCAAAGGCGATACCATTGCAGCTGTAGGCCTCTTGCCCGGAGCTTCGGCGACGGTTCGGGTTGACGCGCGGGGACTGGTGGTCGCGCCCGGCTTTATCGATATCCATTCGCATGGCAGCGCTGGCATCTTCCGCGTGCCCACGGCTGAAAATTACCTGCGGGAAGGCGTCACCACAATCGTGGGTGGCCCCGATGGCAGTTCCGCGCTCCCGCTCGCACCGTTTTTGGACCGCATCGCGAAAACACCGGTTTCGATCAACTACGCCACTTTTGTGGGGCAAGGCAGTATCCGGCAGCAAGTGGTAGGCCTGGCGAACCGCAAGGCGACGGCTGAAGAAGTAGAAAAGATGAAGCAGCTGGCGGCGCAGGCGATGAAGGATGGCGCGTTCGGTATGTCCACCGGGCTGTATTATGTGCCTGGCAACTTTACTCCGATGGAAGAAGTCATCGAGCTGGCGAAAGTGGTGGGTGCCATGGGCGGCATTCACATTTCGCATATGCGCGAAGAGGCCGGGCATGTGCTCGACAGCGTTCGCGAGACCATCCGCATCGGTGAAGAGGGCGGACTGCCTACCCAGATCACGCATCACAAGATAATCGGCAAGAGTAACTGGGGCAGGAGCGTGGAAACGCTTCAGCTGGTGGAGGCGGCGCGGGCGCGCGGTGTGGATGTCACGATGGACGCTTACCCTTACACGGCTTCCAGCACCGGGATTGCATCGCTGTTTCCGCAGTGGGCGCTGGAGGGTGGCCAGAAGTCTTTGTTGGAACGCCTGAGCGCGCCTGAACAACGGGGGCGCATCAAGAGCGTGATTGTTGAGAATTTGCGGGTGGACCGTGGCGCCGGCGATCCGAAGAATGTGGGGATTGCGAATTGCTCATTCGACGCAGGTCTGGCCGGGAAGAATCTGGCCGATATCACGCGTATGCGCGGTGTGGACCCAACGTTTGACAACGCCGCGGAGACCGCTATCGAGCTGCAGTCGAAAGGCGGTTGTTCCGCGATTTATCATGCAATCGGCGAAGAAGATGTGGTGCGGATTATGCAGTCGCCCTACACGATGATTGCCTCCGATGGGGACATTCCCGTATTCGGCCAGGCTGCCCCGCATCCGCGCAGCTACGGTACGTTTGCGCGCGTGCTGGGCGTGTATGTGCGGGAGCAGAAAGTCCTGTCGCTGGAGGAGGCTGTTCGCCGTATGTCGGGCTACCCGGCTGAACGATTAAAGCTGTGGGATCGCGGTTTTTTGCGCCCGGGCATGCATGCGGATGTGGTGGTGTTTGATCCGGCCTTGATTGCGGACAAGGCAGATTTTGTGAAGCCCCATCAGTATTCGGTGGGAGTTCGGGATGTGATGGTGAATGGCCGGTTTGTATTGCGCGGGGGTGCCGTCACGGCGGAGCGTCCGGGCCGGGTTCTGTACGGGCCGGCTGTGCAGCAGATGCGAGATAATCTGAGCAGACCATGACGGCGGTTCATCCTCGCATCACTATCGAAGCCGACAAACGGGACGGCAAACCGTGCATTCGTGGGATGCGCATTACGGTTAACGACGTTCTCGGGTGGCTGGCTCATGGTATGACGGAAGAAGAAATCCTGGATGAGCATCCGGGCCTGGACAAAGACGATTTTGCCGCAGTTTACGCATTTGCTGCTGAGACGGCCGATACAGTCTACGGTAAAAACTATCGATAGCTGGTGCGGATTCTTCTCGATCAAAACCTATCGCCGAGGTTGATTCGGCGTCTGGCTGACCTCTTGCCTGATTTCACGAACTCACTGGTGCGTCGGATCCTTTCATTTTTGAATGGGCCCGGAAGATGCAATTTGCCGCAGTGCTCAGCACGGATCGCGACTTTGTCATCCTTGCCGAGCGAATGGGGCCGCCGCCGAAGATCATCCGGATTGAAAAATGCGACGTTCCGTCAGCAGCGATTGAGAAACTGATTCGGCGCGAAGCGATCCGCATCCATCACTTCCTGATCTCGGAAAGCGCTGTACTGATCCTGAGAATGTAGCCCCGGCTCCGGATTGGGCGCTCAACCTTAACTCCTCAGCACTTGCTCCAACGCATCCATCGCTTCCGCGCACTGTTCCCGCGTAACATCATAGTGCGTCACGGCACGCATCAGCTTGTCATTCACGCCGTTCATCAAAACCCCACGCACCTTCAGCACCACACTAAGTTCCCGGGGCACTCTGCAGGCGCCGGAAACATCGAAGATCACGATGTTCGTTTCCACGGGATTCACGTGAATCCCCTCCATCGCGGCCAGCCGCTCCCCGATATAGCGCGCGTTCGCATGGTCCACACTAAGCGCCTTCGGGCTCTCCTCCAGAGCAATCAGACCCGCCGCCGCCAGAATTCCAGATTGCCGCATGCCCCCACCCAACCGCTTGCGTAACAGCCGGCCCTTCGCGATCAGTTTTCGCGGTCCGGCCAGCATGGAACCCGCCGGCGCACCCAGCGCCTTGGACAGGCAGAACATCACCGTATCGACTTTCGCAACGATCCGGCTTACGGGCAATCCGGCAGTTTCCGCCGCGTTGAATAACCGCGCGCCATCCATATGAACAGGAACTCCCAGTTCATGCGCATGATCGCAGATGTCATCGATGATCTCCTGCGGATACACCCGCCCGCCCGCCATGTTGTGGGTGTTCTCAATCTCAATCGCACCCGTCGGGGCCCAATGCGGACCCACGGGTTTCACCAGCTCCTTCATGTCGTCCCACGTCAGAATTCCATACTCAGTAGGAATAGCCCGCACAAGGCAACCGGAAAACCATGCCAGCATGGAAAGCTCCCAGTCAAGCAGGTGAGCGCGGGAATCGCAGATCACCTCCTGGCCATGCTCCGTCAGAATCTGCAGGCCGATGGTGTTTCCCATCGTGCCTGTGGGCACAAACAATGCCGCCTCTTTGCCGGCTATCTCCGCCGCTCGCTGTTCCAGCCTGTTGACCGTGGGGTCTTCACCATACACATCATCGCCCACTTCGGCTTCGAACATAGCCTGCCGCATCGCGGGAGTCGGCCTTGTTACGGTATCGCTGCGCAGGTCGATCATGCGGCCAGAAACTCCTGAAAAATCTCGTTGGATACCATAATTCCTCGCGGCGTCAGGCGAAGGCGCTCGCCGTGCCGCTCCATCACACCACCTGCCAGAAAACGCTCAAAAGCCGGGCCGAACTTCTGCCAGTCGGAGGCATCCGGCTCCACGCCTTCCGCCAGCCGCAACCCTACAAAGAATTTCTCCTCCACAGGGTCCGGCCTCGAAGTCCCGACCCGAATGGGTTCGCTTTTTCGCCAGCGCTCCACGTATTCC
>JAUZEU010000668.1 GCA_030838885.1 Bryobacterales bacterium
CGAGTTGGCCCAGATGTATGCCGCGACCGGCGAGCGAAAAGGCGCGATCGACACGCTGGGCGAGATCGCTAAGCGCAAGCGGGAAAACGTTCCCGGCTTCGGCAGGATCCCCTGGGAGAAGATCTACTACGAAACCGGCAATCTGCAGTTCTGGTTCAACGATCTGGATAACGCGCTGGACAACCTTAAGCGGGTAACCGCAACCCCGGAGCAGTTGAAAGAAATCGATCTCAATACAGGGGTTCTCGCGCTTATGCGCCAGGGGCAGATCTATGACTTGCAGAATCGCCGTACCGAAGCTGTGAGGGTTTATCAGCAGGCGGTGAAGTTCGCGCCGCAGGCGGAAGCTGCCCGTGAGAGTCGAAACTACATCGATTCGCCCTACAAACGGCAGAGCAGAACATGACCTGTGCGGGCCGGTGCGGTAAAGTGAAACGGGCCAGGCTCTTTTTAGAATGAAGATTTCCATGGGCAGTTGGGCGTTTTCCTTCGGGCCGTACGCTGCAAATCCAGTCCCGTTCGCGCAGTGCGTGGAACGGCTCTCGCAGGCGGGTTTCGATGGCATCGATATCTGTGGCTTTCCGCCGCACGTAACGCTCGACAGATATCCCACCAGTCGCTCCCGCGATGAGGTTGTCCATCTGCTGCGGGACCACGATCTGGGTGTGTCCGGGTATTCCGCCGACTTTTGCAGCCTGAATCCCATCGCCCCGGAAAATGAATCCGAGTATGCCGATCTGCTGAAACGGAACATTGAAATGTGTGTCGACCTGGGCAGTCCTTCCCTGCGTGTTGACACCGTAGCGGCGCCTGGCTCCATTCCGGACAACGAGTACGATCAGGCATTCCATCGCATTGCGCGGCTATGGGGCGAAGGTGCGGAATTCGCGGAGGACGCCGGTGTGAGGCTGGTCTGGGAGTTTGAGCCAGGCTTCGCCTTCAACAAGCCCGGCGAGATTATTCGCATGCACCAGGAAGTGCGGCACCCGAATTTCTCGCTTGTGTTTGATACTGCGCATGCCTGGATGTGCGGCGTGGCCGGTGCAAGACAGCATGGCAAGCGCGACGTGTTGTATGGCGGCATTCCGGAGTTTCTCGACAAGTTGCAGGGGCGCATCGGGGCGATTCACCTGATCGACAGCGATGGCACTCTGCACTGCGATGAAACCAGTACCCACCGTCCGTTTGGCCAGGGCCTGATCGATTTCGATGAACTGGCTCCCAGGCTGCTGGCTGTGCCCAACGTGGAATGGTGGACGGTGGATCTCTGCTTCTGGGCGGGTGCCTGGGAACTGGTCGAACCGAGCCGCGAGTTCGTTGCGGGTCTTCTGCAACGGCACGCCGTGCACGCCAGGTAGCCGGCAGCCTCACTCACGCGACTCATCCATTGATGCGAAGAGCCCGGCAAATCGCGATTCTTGGAATGGTTGTCAGCGGGTTGCTGGCGGTCATGAAAATCATCGCGGGGTGGGAGGGGCACTCCGCCGCCGTGGTTGCGGACGGCTTCGAATCGGCAGCGGACGTCTTCGCTTCCGGTCTGGTGCTGGTTGGCCTGATCCTGGCCGCTCGCCCCGCCGATGAGAACCATCCTTACGGCCACGGGCGAGTCGAAACTCTCACAGGTCTGCTGCTCGGTTTCTTCCTCTTTTGCGCCGGCGTATTGATCGCTCTGCACGGGCTTCTTGGCAGCGGCGACGCACAAGTTCCCCAATCCTGGGCGATCATTCCCCTGGTGATTTCCATTATTGCGAAGGGCGGCCTGGTGATTGTCAAATATACGCACGGTCGCAGGATCGGCAGTTCCTCTTTGAGAGCGGACGCCGCGAATGATGGCATCGATATGCTGTCCGGCGCCGTCGCGCTCACCGCGCTTTCACTCACGCTCTGGAAGCCGGTGGAGTTCGCGCGGGCAGACCACTACGGCGCGTTCGCAGTGGGGCTGATCGTGATCGCCACTTCCGTGCGCATCATGCATGAGACGTCTTTGTACCTGATCGACACCATGCCGGACGACGAATCGATGGCGCGAATCCGCGAAGCGGCGCTGGGTGTGGCGGATGTAAGAGGCGTCGAAAAGTGTTACGCCCGCAAGACCGGTCTGAAGTATCACGTCGACCTCCATCTGGAAGTCGATCCTGAAATCACAGTGCGCGAGTCACACGATATCGGAGGCCGGGTGAGAGACCGGATTCGTGAGCAATTGCCGTGGGTAGAAGACGTGCTGGTACACGTGGAACCATGGGGCGGTTAGCATGGGGCAGTTATTAGTACGACCCTGTTAATACGACAACGCTAACCGCGTACTCTGTGGCCCTAGGTGGATATGCGCACCGGTCGCCTTACCAGGCACTGCCATGCGGAACGCAAAATACGGAATCTTATTCGCTTCCAGGAAGTGCATCAGCCACGCGCCCTCGGGCGTATCCGGACTCACCGCTACATCCACGCGGCCGCGGTGATCGAAACCGAACGACCGGTGGACGGCGGTTTCTCCGTCCGCACTGATCGGCAACGTCCTCGCGAACCGGGATGCAAATGCCAGCGAAACCTTCTGCAGATCCGCAGGCGTGAAAATCCCGCGGCCATCGTACCTCGTGTAAACTTTGCCGGCCCAGTCGGGATGAGATTCCACCTGCATCTCCAAACTCGCAATACCTCTTTCGATGCGAAGGGTTTCTGCAATTTGCTGGATCAGTTTCGCGCGCGTCTCGGCCAGATGTAACTCAGTCTGGGAGCGCTCAAAATCGGCCCCCGCAGATTCCGCCTCAGCCCGTGATATCACCCCGGAACTGACCAGTTGCTGCATCTCAATCAAAGATCTCTGCCGCCGCAGAACAATCCGCTGCGCCACTACCACCATCTGGTCGGCCTGTTCGGGCAGAAGATCCTTACTATAAATATTCAGCCGCAGGATTGACATATCCCTGGCGATCTCCAGGTCTTCCTGAGCCTTGCGGATACGGATCGAGGGCAGGGCGCCCTGATTGATCAGCGTCTGGATTCGCTCGATATCCTGCTGAGCCCGCACCACACCCGGATCATCCATATCCGGCTGCAATTGCGGGATGGCAACGCGGGTTTGAGGGATTTCGGCTTTCGGTGGGTCCGGTGGAGAAACCGGGTCGGCAGGGCTGCCGGCCGGTCGTGCCAGCAGCGTAAAGGCTGATACCGCCGCCAGCGCGGCAAAACGATAGAACACTCTGTTTCTATAGTACGATAGCGACAGGGGCGAGTTCTGCCACAAACCGATAAGTTGACATTGAACGACATCAATACTGAGCAAATCATCACGGAAGAAGAAACGCCGAATCTTCCGGGCTGGCAGGTCGCAGTCTGGGCCGCCGAAGACAGAAAAGCAACAAACATCAGAGTCCTTGACCTGACCGAGGTCACCACTTTCGCCGATACCTTTGTGATCTGCACCGCCAGCAATTCGCGGCAGGCACAGGCCATCACAGACGCTATCCAGCAGGCCCTGAAAAAGCAGGGCGAACACGCCATCAGCATTGAGGGCTATGAGCAGGGTGAGTGGATACTGAGCGATTACGCTGACCTGATCATCCACGTCTTCTCTGAAAAGGCGCGCGACTTCTACGATCTCGACCGGCTCTGGCGCCAGGCGAAGGTGCTGGAAGTGCCGCCCAATCCGGATCAGCGTGATGATCGTCCGTTCAGCATGTCTCCGGCTGCCGCACTCCCGCCAACAACGCAACCAGACCCCGACGCTTCCCGGGAAGAGTGAAGACTTTTCTTTACTACATCGGGAAAGCCAAAGACCCTCACGCGAATGCGCTGGCCGAAGACTACATCCGGCGCAGCGATCGGTATTCTGAGTGCAAAATGGCCGAAATCCGGCCCGACCGTGTCGATATCTGGGCCAAACACCCTAACGCCAAAAAAATACTGCTCGACCCGGCGGGCAAGTCCTTCGATTCCGGCGCGTTCGCCGAAATTTTCTCAAAGGCCGAGATGTCCGGCCATGACCTGGTGTTCGTGATCGGAGGCCATGACGGCCATCCGGAAGCCTGGAAAATACGGGCAGATCTGCTTGTTTCCCTCTCGGCCATGACCATGCCTCACGAACTCGCGCGAGCCGTCCTTGCCGAGCAGATCTACCGGGCGTTTACAATATTGCGAGGGCATCCGTATCCACGCTGACAGTTATCGGTAACCCTCCCGACCCCGCTGGCGGGAAGTCTTTCATTCAAATATGGCCTGGTTCAAAAGAGATTCCGATCCGAAAGAGAAAATCCCCGAGGACGCTTCCGAGCGCACTGTTCGTACTGAGGGACTCTGGCTCAAGTGCGAAGGCTGCCGCGAAATCATCTGGAAAAAGGATCTCGAGCTCACAATCAACGTCTGCAGCAAGTGCGGTTATCACTTCCGTGTGGATGCGCGAACCAGACTGCAACTCCTGTTAGATGACGGCATCTATCAGGAGCACGATGTGAATCTCGAGTCTTCCGATCCGCTCAGCTTCGTCGACAACAAACCCTATCGCGACCGCCTGACTAGCATGCAGGCCGCGACTTCTCTCAAGGATGCCCTGATCTCGGCTTCAGGCACGCTCGCTGGTCGTCGCATCAATATCTGCGCAATGGAACCAAAATTCATCGGAGGCAGCATGGGCGCGGTGATGGGCGAGAAGATTACCCGTGCCGTGGAGCGTTGCATCGACACCCGGACTCCGCTTATCGTGGTTTCCGCTTCCGGCGGAGCCCGCATGCAGGAAGGCGCGGTCAGCCTGATGCAGATGGCCAAAATCTCCGCGGCACTCATGCGCCTGGATGAAGCTCACGTTCCCTACATCAGCATCCTCACAGACCCCACCACGGGCGGCGTCACCGCCAGCCTCGCCATGCTGGGCGATCTGAACATTGCCGAACCCGGCGCACTCATCGGCTTTGCCGGACCCCGCGTCATCGAACAGACCATCCGGCAGAAGCTCCCGGAAGGCTTCCAGCGCAGCGAATTTCTGGTGAAACACGGCATGCTGGACGCCGTGATTCCGCGTTCGGAAATGAAAGCCTGGGTAGCCACCGCACTCGACTTCTTTTCCGGCCCCGTGCAACACGCCGCATGACTTTCGCGGACACTGTCCGGTTCCTGTTCTCTCTCGGTCCTGAGCTAAAAACCGTCAAGTGGGATCTTGACCGCATCGCCCGTTTGCTGGAAGAGATCGGCAATCCGCAACGGGGCCTTCACACTACCCCGCGTTATATCCACGTCGCAGGCACAAACGGGAAGGGCTCTACCTGCGCGATGGTCGCGTCTGCGCTGCGCGTTGCCGGATACCGCACCGGTCTGTACACGTCGCCTCATCTGCAAAGCCCTGTGGAGCGGATTCAGGTCAATGGTCAGCCGCTTGGCGAATCGGAATGGGTCTCTGCCTTCGAACAGGTTCACGCGGCAGCCGAAAGCTTACTTGCGCGGGATCTGATCGAGGCGCATCCCAGCTTCTTTGAAACAGTGACCGCGATGGCGTTCCTGGCGTTCGCGCGCGCATCGGTCGAAGTGGTGGTTCTGGAAGTCGGGCTGGGTGGACGCCTGGATGCCACCAATGTCATCGAGCCGGAGATCGCAGTCATCACACCGATCGACTTCGACCACGAAGCCTTTCTCGGCTCCGGCATCGAATCCATCGCGGCGGAAAAGGCAGGCATCCTGAAGCGCGGCCGTCCTGCGGTATTCGCATCGCAGCGGCCGGAAGCCCTGAAAATCCTGGAGCACCGGGCGCTGGAACTCGATGTCCCGGTTCGCCATTCCTCGTTTTGGCGCATAGAAGACCTGCACGGCCATAAGTTCGGCAGCAAGTTTATTCTGACTGCCGATGAAGAGATTCCGATCGATTGCCCACTCGCCGGTTTGCATCAGGTGGAGAATGCGCGTACGGCCGTGACAGCGCTGAGTCTTTTCGGAGTGCCGTCCGCCGCAATTCAGCAAGGAATCGCCAGGGCTGTCTGGCCGGGCCGGCTCGAGCGGGTCGCAACCAATCCCGATATCATCCTCGACGGCGCGCACAACCCGGCCGGAGCTGCTGCTCTGGCCGCTTACATCCGCGAATTCTTCAAAGACGAACCTTTGCGAATCATCTATGGGGCGATGCGCGACAAGGCCGTGGAAGAAGTCACAAACACGCTCTTTCCACTGGCGCAGGAAGTCATTCTCACCGCGCCGGATCAGCCGCGCGCCCTCAGTCCGGAATCCCTCGCGCCGATGATTGAGCACCCGGCGCTGCGCATCGCTGCCAATACCGAAGAGGCCCTTCGTATGGCCCGCGAACACCCCATGACGACCTTCGTAACGGGTTCGCTATTCCTTGTCGGCGAGGCGCGCGGACTCATGCATGCGAACTTTCGCGCGGAGGTCGCTTGCTATACCGCTGCAGACCCCTACCCCACCATTCAGAATCTAAGCAATCTCACTGGAATTCCGGTAGAACAGCTCATTCGCTATATTTTGGTGAAGTACGCCGCCTCCGCTTCCGATGCGCTGCTCGCGATGGACCCCATCGTCTTCCGCCAGATGCGGGAACAGATCGCCCGCGCCGAAGAAGAAGGCACGGATGCCGCCCGCCTGCGCGCCTTCGACGCACTCAGCAAAATCATCCGTTGGCTCGCTCTGGTTTAGCCAGCAGCCGAAACCGATATAATCCCGTTTGTATGCCTCCACAACACCCCCCGCGCCGTGGTTTTCTGCGCAGACTGGCTGGCGTAGTCGGCGTCGGCACAGCAGCCGACCAAATCGCGGTCGCCCAACCCGCCACCGCCGCCAACCTCCCCCTCTACGCCCGCGCCCAGAATCACAGGTCCCTCAAGCAATCCAGCTTCGACACGACGGGCGGCAACTCCGATCGCTGGCCCATCGCACCGGGGGCGACACAGGAGTTGTTTCGCTCTGACGGCCCCGGCATCGTCACGCACATCTGGTTCACCATCGCAGCGCCCAGCCCGGCGCACCTCAAGGAAATCGTCATCCGCGCCTATTGGGACGGCAATGCCAAACCCAGCGTCGAAGTTCCCGTCGGCGATCTTTTCGGCCTCAACCTTGGCCAATACGTTATTTACCAGTCCGCGTACCTCAACTGCTCTTCCATAAAAGCGCTCAACTGCTACTTCGCCATGCCCTTCAAGCGCTCCGCCCTCATTACCGCCACGAACGAAGGCAAGCGCCAGGTCGATTCGTTCTACTCCAATATCGATTACAAACTCGTTCCCGCGCTGCCCGATGACGCACTCTACTTCCACGCCCAGTACCGCCAGCAAACACCCAACAAAGCCGCCACCTTTGCGGCCGGCGAGAAGGAGTTGAATCCGACAGGCAAAACCAATTACGTCTTTGCGGAAACGCGCGGACGCGGCCATCTCATGGGCGTGACCATGGGCATCCTGCAGAACACCGATAACTGGTTCGGCGAGGGCGATGACATGATTTTCATCGACGACGAGTCGAAGCCCGCCATCATTGGCACCGGTACCGAGGACTATATCAACGGTGCATGGGATTTCGGTGGACGCGACGGCGCAGTCCCCTTCGCCCATCTCTACAATGGCGCGCAGTTCATTCAATCGGCGGAACGGGGTGGCGGGCGCTATCTGATGTACCGCTGGCACAGCGATAACCCGGTTACCTTCACCCGGTATCTGAAGCACACTATCGAGCACGGCCACGCCAATGATCGCGGCGATAACTTCTACACAGTCTGCTACTGGTACCAATCCGAGCCGTATACGGATTTCCCGGCACTGCCACCGGTAGCGGATCGTGTCCCGGTGCTGAAACTCTGAATGCCTTGAGCGCAAGCAGGCCACCACTGAGCGCGGCCGATGTGCGGCATATTCGCTTTGCGGCTCGCCTCTTCACTGTCCGGAAGGGGCCACCGAGGGACCCGGCACGTGGAGCCCTTTGGTGGTAGTTGGGCATTTAATCCACTCCGAGCGTTATAAGCAGGAAGTGGGTCCCTGGGCGGAGTTTCTCCCGGTAATGAAGTGATGCGCTGAAATCGTGGGATGGGCAGGCTGTTGCGGCGGAAGCGTGGTGAAGGGAAACCCGGAGACGGTCGATTTCCCGAGGCTTATCGGACTATAATCACCAGCAAGCAGGGGTGGAGACGAACGGAGCGCCCGCTGGCGGGTAGAGGGCTCAACCATGACATCGACGCAAAGAATTCCTGGTACGATCGTTTCTCTCTGGCGGTACCCAGTGAAGTCCACGATGGGAGAAGAGCTGAATGCTGCCGAGGTCACCAGAGGCGGGCTGCTGGGAGATCGGGCCTATGCGCTGGTCGACAGTTCGGACGGCAAAGTTGCGAGTGCCAAGAACCCGCGGAAATGGCCACAGTTGTTCGACTTCCGCGCTGCGCTTGCTGATGTCACGGGAACCCGTGAGATGGTGCCGCCTGTACGCATCACTTTGCCGGATGGCGTTATCGTCTACAGTGAGCAGCCCGACATCCACCAGATCCTCTCAGCGGTGCTCAGGCGTGAGGTAACACTTAATGCGATCGTGCGCGGGCATCAGGATGTTGTTGAGTCCGCATTGCCCAATCTGCGAACGGCTGAAGCCGAGGAGTACTGGCCGGATATTGAAGGCCTCGACCACCGGGACACGGTCACCGACTTCGGTCTGCCTCAGGGCACGTTTTTCGACTGTGCCGTCGTGCATCTGCTGACCACGGCCACGCTCGATCGGCTACGGGTGCTCTATCCCCTGGGGCGCTTCGAGGTCAGACGGTTTCGCCCAAACATTGTGGTAGCGACCGCGGGCGATGAGAAAAGTTTCGTGGAGAATGAGTGGATCGGGCAAATCCTCGCGATCGGAGATACGGTTCGCCTGAGCATCACCGGTCCCTGCCCCCGCTGCGTGATGACGACGCTCCCTCAGGGCGATCTCCCGCAGGATACCGGTATCCTGCGAGCAGCAGCCCGGTACAACCGGGCTAACGTTGGAGTCTATGCCTCTGTGTTGCAGGGCGGCAAGGTCCGCCGTGGTGATTTCGTGAGGCTGGAATAGCCCACGCCGGGAGCCTGTTGCGCGACGGCTGCTGACAAAGGCTCAGCTTCGAAATAGGGGATCCGGATGCGGACCCTGGCGTCTTCGATCTGCGGAAAACCCAGGTGCATGCCCCTCTGGATTCATCACTACCAGTCCAAGACCGCTCCATCATGAGCCCGAACCGTCATAGCATGAATCACCTCCTGCTGAAACGGATGCTTCGCCGCCGCCGCCTCATTCACTTCAATCCCTAACCCCGGCGCATCGTTCGGCAACCAGTACCCGCCCTCGCTCTGTAACGAATGCTGCACCACCTCCCATCTCCACGGAACATCCGCGAGCATATCTTCCTGAATCAGAAAATTCGGCGTGCTCAGATCGAAATGCAGCGCCACCGCATTCGCAATGGGGCCCAGCGGATTATGCGGCGCAACACCCATCGTGTACACCTCCGCCATCGCCGCAATCTTCTTTGCTTCCCACAACCCCCCGCAATGGCAAAGATCCGGCTGAATCACATGGCACGCCTGCTTCTCAAACAGCTCGCGAAACTCAAAACGAGTCACCCGCCTCTCCCCGGTCGCGATCGGCACCGTGCTGCCCCTGCGCACCTCCGCCATCACATCCACATTCTCCGGCGGCACAGGTTCTTCTACAAAATACGGTCGGTAAGGCGCCAGCACCCGGCAGAACTCCAGCGCATTCGCCAGCGAGTGCCGCCCGTGGCAATCCACCATGATGTCCACACCCTCTCCCACCGCCAGCCGCAGCGCTTCCATCATGCGCTCCGCATATCGATAAGCCGCAATCGAATTCAGCGATTCAGTAGGAGGCGTGATCAGCACTTTTACCGCGTTATAACCCCGCGCCACCACCTCAAGCGCACGGTCCACAAACACGGCGGGGTCTGCTGCGTACTGCGACTCATACACCGCCTTCATGTCCCCGCCGCCCAGATGCGTATACATGCGGACCTTGTCCCGCACAGCGCCGCCCAGCAGCTTATAAACAGGCTGTCCCAGTGACTTCCCCAGAATGTCCCAGCAGGCCTGCTCAATCGCAGAAATCGCCGAAAGCCCAATCACCCCCACGCGCCAGAACGACTGCCGGTAGAGCTTCTGATAAATGTGCTCAATGCGCCTGGGATCTTCCCCCAACAACATGGGAACAAAGTCCTCCACCGCCCCCACCACGCTCCGGGTCTTCCACTCAAGCGACCCCTCGCCCCAGCCATACAGGCCCGGCTCGTCGGTCTCCACCCGAACAAACACCCAGTTCCGCATCTCCGCGTTGCAGACAACCGTTTTCACTGCCTTAATCTTCATCGGTTTCAACCGTTCATACTCGTGTATTGACGCTTCAGCTTACAATGCGTCGCGCGGCGATCCTGGCGGCCATCCTGCTCGTCTGCGCGCTTTATTTGGGCAACCTCACCAGCATGGGCCTGGTCAGCACGGACGAGCCCCGCTATGCCGACATCGGCCGCGCCATGGCCACAACGGGCGACTGGATTACGCCCCGTCTCTGGGGCCATCCATGGTTCGAAAAGCCTGTCCTGTTGTACTGGCTGATCGCCGCCGGTTTCAAACTCGGCCTCGGTCCGGACCTCGCGCCGCGCCTCCCCGTAG
>JAUZEU010000673.1 GCA_030838885.1 Bryobacterales bacterium
AGAGTTGGATCAGACCCCACCTGAGATGTGCCGGTTCTGACCGTTTTCGCCGGGCCGAATGGCTCCGGAAAGAGCAGCCTGATCAGACAGGTTGAGTTCGAGGGCAGCGAAAATCTGCTCGAACCGGACGCAATTGCCAAGCGCATTAGCCCGGACCTTCCTCACCGAGCCGGGGTCTCAGCTGGGAGGGAGGTTATTCGCCGAACCGCGGAGTACCTTCGAGCAACGGAGAGCTTTGCTATCGAAACCACCCTAGCAGGCAACTGGACCAGTTCTGCGATAAGAGCGGCGCTGGAACGATCCTTCTTCACCAGACTTTTTTATATTTGTCTGGATAATCCTGAGCGAAGCATTCAGCGGGTCCGCGAGCGGGTCGCCCAGGGCGGGCACGACGTGCCCGATGCGGACGTTCGTCGCCGATACGCACGGAGCCTCTCGAATGCCCGGCAGGTATTGCAGATCGTGCATCAGGCACTTGTCTTCGACAACTCGGGTGCCGAGCCCCGGCCGGTTTTCGAGATGCGCCGAGGACAACTGCTAAAGACCGCTGACGAAATCCCAACCTGGGCGACAGCACTGCTGGAATGGCCCGGACGCCTGGAAAAATGAAGACGGTGTGAAGCGCGTCTCCCGTTCCTAATCCGCCGTGATGGCCTCAAGGACGAATTCGCGGAGCGGGGCCACTTTCCGTAATCGCCGTCTTGTAGGCGGGTGGGTAAATGCTGCGCGACTTTGCGCGAGTTGTTTGCCATCGCCCGTTTGTGGTTCCTTTTTCCGAGCGGTCGACAATCCACCCGGAGATACCGTTGCCTGGCGCAAGCGCGTTGGGTGTTTCCTCGTTTCTCAGAAGGACCCAAGCCCATGAGCACTCAGTTTGGAGCCGAGTGTAACCTTCGCTGTTCCTGTCGGTATTAGAGATTGTGCCTACTAAAAAGGAGAGCCTTGGCTTGAAGCACCAGACACTCGCTGGGCCGCGGACAATCCGGAACTAAATTCGGCACCGTCATTGGATTCCGCACTCCTACGGCCAAAGTAATATGTGCATAGTGAAACTTCCGATTCTCGTCTTCGTTGCGCAATCGGCGCAGGCGGCCGCCTGCGCCGATCTGGCCACGCTACATCCGCCGAACACCGCCATCACACTGGCTCAGAGGGTGGAGGCGGCCGCGTTCACGCTTCCGGGGGGACCCGGGCGGGGACCAAACGTCTTCACAACGCTGCCGGCCTTCTGTCGCGTGGCGGCGACGCTGACGCCCAGTTCGGATTCTGATATCAAGATCGAAGTCTGGATGCCGGCGGAGAACTGGAACGGGAAGTTTCAGGCAGTCGGGAACGGCGGATGGGCGGGGACGATCAGCTATCCCGCCATGGCGCGCGCGCTCGCTCACGGATACGCGACGGCCAGCACCGACACGGGGCATGCGACACAGGGGGCTTCGTTTGCAATGGGACATCCGGAGAAGCTGGTCGATTTCGGATATCGCGCGGTACACGAAATGACGGTCGAGGCGAAGGCACTAATTGCGGCGTTTTATTCACAGATGGCGCGGCTGTCTTATTGGAACGGCTGTTCGACCGGCGGCCGCCAGGGCCTGATGGAGGCGCAGCGTTTTCCGTCGGACTTCGACGGCGTCGTGGCGGGCGCGCCAGCGAATTACCTGTCACATCCGCAGCCGTGGACGTTGTGGGTTCCGAAGGCAGTGCATGAGGCGGAGGGAAGCTTCATTCCACCTGAGAAATATGCGGTTATCCATAAGGCCGTTATCAACGCGTGTGACGCACTCGACGGCGTGAAGGACTGGGTGATTGAAGATCCAGGCCGATGTCATTTCGATCCCAAGGTCCTGAAGTGCGAGGGCGCGGATACAGCGGCGTGTCTGACCCCGGCGCAGGTGGAGACTGCGCGCAAGCTGTATGGACCGGCGGTGAACAGCGCAGGCATGAAGATTTTTCCGGGTTTCTCGCCGGGCAGTGAGATGGGATGGGGCTTGCTGGGCGGAGCGCAGCCGATTACTGATCCGACCGACTCGTTCAAATATGTAGTGTTCAATAATTCGGCCTGGGATTGGACCACTTTGAACTTCGATGGCGATGTGGCAGCGCTGGAAAAAGCCTTCGAGCCGGCGGTGGATGCGATCCAGCCGGATCTGAGGGAGTTTGCGGGGCGCGGCGGAAAGTTGATTCTGTATCACGGCTGGAACGACCACCTTATTGCGCCGGGGAACACCGTGGACTACTACAATGCGGTCCTCTACACCATGGGCGTGACGCGGACGAACGAATCGGTGCGGCTGTTCATGGTGCCAGGGATGATGCATTGCGGCGGTGGAGATGGGACGCCGAATTTCGACATGATTCCGGAACTGGAGAATTGGACGGAGCGAGGGATGGCGCCGGACCGGGTGGTGGCGTCCCGAACCAATCCGGATCGGACGCGCCCCTTGTGCCCGTATCCCCTGGTGGCGGTCCATAAGGGGATAGGGAGCACAGACGCGGCGGAAAGTTTCGTCTGCGGTAGGCTGACGTAGAAAGATGGTATGACGAAGCCATCATAATGGCGAAAACGCGGATTACGCTGGATACCGAGCTGCAGCGTCAGGCGATGGATTGGCGACTCCGGCGACTGCCTCAATCGATGCAAGGCAACTGAGCCGACCCGGTCGCGTAAATACCGTTGGCGCAATACCGGACTGTCGCTGGTCGGTTGTGTGGTGGCCTCAAGGCGCGGGTTTTGCAGGACGGATTCGTCAGCTCCCTGGCCCGCCACGCTGAAAGCCGATCAATGTACGAAGTGGCGCGTGATTTGCCCGAAGCTGCAGTACGCCACGCTGTGCTCCTGCGATCAACGTCTCATCGAGACAATTTCACCACGCGGATATCTGCAGCACAGCCGCCGCCGCAAATGACGATTTCCCGGTTCGGAGGAGCTCCAGATCGGATCTCCTCATTCATAACGAACGGCGACCATGGGATCGACGGACGCGGCGCGCCGAGCCGGTATGAAACAAGCTAGCCCGGCGACCTTCGACGGGAAGGTCGTTGCAGGCAAGGAACGGGGGCAGTATCATGGCGGCTGCCGTTGACGGCGGCAGATAAGACCGGCCGACCAATGGAGCTATCGAGCCCGGTAAGCTAGTGCTTAATTGCGTTAATACATTTTTGTATTAAAATGCTTGGGAGATGCCCAGACACGCACCTGAACTGGAATGTGCCGATGAAGACAAGGCCATTTTGCTCGCCACCGTGAAGAGCCGGACGGCGGAGGCCCGCGCCGTGGAGCGCGCCCGGATCATTCTGGCCTGCCTGGAGGGCAAAGAGATTCAGCAGGTGGCT
>JAUZEU010000687.1 GCA_030838885.1 Bryobacterales bacterium
CAGACCCTTCTCATATGCCTTCTTCGCATCTTTCGGAGCCATCAAAGACGTAGCGCTGATCGAGGAGCCCTCTACATTGCCCATCCGGTGCAGCACAATCATCCCGATATCCGGGTTTTCCATACCGTTCCGATTAATCAGGTTCACACTGTCCGAGCGATAACCGCCTAACTGCGCGCGGATCTCGCAACCATTCATCTGATTGCCGAACGGATCGCCGGAAAGCGGATTGGTCCCGCCAGCCGACTGTGCGTTCCCGAATCCGCCCCCTGAATTCCGGCCGGAGAAGCCCGCCTCGGAAGCATCCGCCATAAAGCTGTTTTGCTGGCCCCACTGGAAGCTGAAATGGCCCTTGCTGTCGGTATACGCCACCGAACGCGGGATGCCGTTACACACTCGCTGGATCACGATGTTCGGAGGAATCGGCGAACCGTCATCCATCATCACTTTGCCCGAGAGGAAGATCGTTCGCTGAATCTGGTTCTGATTCTGGATCTGATTCTGATTCTGATTGGGGTTAGTACCTGGCGTCGATGGTAAGTTGGTCGTTCGTCCCGGCGACGGCGTGTTCGCCGACCCGCCAGGGTTTGTGCTTCCCGTGCTCGCGCCGTGATTGCCCGCAGCGGGCGCCTGGCCTGCCGCATTGGAAACGGAAAGGGCCGAAAACAGAAGAACTAAGCCGGCGTTTCTCATCTTGTACCCCTCCACTCTGGTGGAACGTGTCCCAATTATGTCACAGCGGACCGGCAACGATGTTTCGGTATCATGGGGGCGGGATGCCTCACTCCCCGCTGCTGAATCCGCTCCTGGAATTAGGGCCGCGCCGGTTCTCGTTCTACCCTGCCATCCGAAACGTCGAGCACAACGAATGGCAGTTCCGGCGCGTCACCTGGTCGGAGATCATCGTCGTGAACACAAAGAGCGGCGAGGAAGCTTTCATCCCGCGCGCCAGCATCGGCGAGATTTCCATCATTGACGATCCGGTGGTCATCGTCGGCCTCCGGCGTGAACTGGAGTGGCGTGATGGTGCCATCTATCCGCACCGCCGCCCCGTCATCGAATTCCCACCGGCGATGGCGGTGAATGACAACAGGCCCGTAGCTGCAGAACCGTCCCGCCTGGCACCCGTCGTCAACATACGGCTCGAACCCCGCCGCGCCACGCGCACCAGCACAAAGCTGGCGGTCGCCATCATGCTGAGCGCGGTGGCCTGCCTGGTCGTGGCCGACATCGCCTGGGACGTTCGCCATGCGACCGTGCGCCTCTCCTCTGCTGACGATTACTCTTCCATCATCCACAAATTCGGCCGCCCGGCCACGGAACGGATGAACGGCGAACTCCAGTCCCTCTCATACCCCTCACGGCACCTGACCCTCGTGCTCAGGCACTCCCGCTACATCGGCACACTCGACGCAGGCGGCCGTATTCTGGACTCCGTCAGCCTTCCGGACGGCGCTACTTCCGCTCCGCTGTTGCGTTCCCTTCCTCTGTTCTGACAATCTCTGTGTAATGGCTTTACTACTGAAGAGGTTGATGTGGATCGTCGTCGCTGTGGGTGCAGCAGTCTGTCTGGGGGCCATCGCGTCCAGCCGCGGTGAGCGCATTAACAGCATCTGGCTGGTGCTCGCCGCCGCCTGTTCCTACCTGATCGCTTACCGGTTCTACGGCTCATTCATCGCGGCCAAAGTGATGTCGCTGGACGGGAAGCGCGCCACTCCGGCCGAGCGTCTCGAGAACGGACACGATTACGTCCCCACCAACAAATGGATCGTCTTCGGCCATCACTTCGCTGCCATCGCGGGGCCCGGTCCGCTGGTGGGGCCAGTGCTCGCGGCCCAATTCGGCTACCTGCCGGGCACGCTTTGGATCATCGCCGGCGCAGTCCTGGGCGGAGCCGTCCAGGATTTCGTCATCCTCTTCGCCTCCATGCGCCGCGACGGAAAATCGTTGGGCCAGATGGCGCGGGAAGAGATCGGCAAAGTGGGCGGCTTCGTCGCGCTGGTCACGGTGCTGCTGATCATGATCATCCTCCTAGCCGTCGTCGCGCTGGTGGTGGTCAACGCTCTGGCTGGCAGCCCTTGGGGAACCTTCACCATCGCCGCCACCATGCCGATCGCCATCTTCATGGGCCTCTACCTGCGCTACTGGCGGCCAGGCAAAGTGCTGGAATGCTCCGCGATCGGTTTCGTCCTGGTGCTGGCCTCCGTGTTCGGCGGCCAGTGGATCGCCGGCTCCACCTATGCCCCGGTGTTCACCCTTTCCGCCATATCCATCGCGATCGCCATCATCATCTACGGTTTTCTCGCCAGCGCGCTTCCCGTATGGCTGCTGCTCGCCCCGCGCGATTACCTGAGCACCTTCGTAAAACTCGGCGTGATCGCCATGCTCGCCATCGGCATTCTGGTAGTCCGGCCGGATCTGGAGATGCCCGCCATCTCGCGCTTTGCCGATGGCGACGGCCCGGTCTTCGCCGGGAAGATCTTCCCGTTCTGCTTCATCACTATCGCCTGTGGCGCGATATCAGGCTTCCACTCACTCATTTCCTCTGGCACCACGCCGAAGATGATCGCCCGCGAGCCGCACGCGTTGCCCGTGGGCTACGGCTCTATGCTTCTGGAAAGCTTCGTCGCCATTATGGCCATGATCGCCTCCTGCGCCTTGCAGCCGGGCATCTACTTCGCCGTGAACTCTCCTGCGGGCCTGGTCGGTAAGACGGCTGAAGCGGCTGTCACCACCATCAGTGGCTGGGGATTCCCGGTCACGGCCGGTCAGATGCAGTCGCTCGCGCACAGCGTCGGTGAAGTCACTCTCTTCAGCCGCACCGGCGGCGCGCCTTCCCTCGCGCTCGGCATGGCTCACATCTTCTCGCGCGGCGGTGGAGGCGATGCCGTCCTCGGCTTCTGGTACCACTTCGCGATCATGTTCGAAGCGCTCTTCATCCTCACCATCATCGACGCTGGCACACGGGTGGGCCGGTTCATGCTGCAGGATCTGCTGGGCCACTTCTACAAGCCGCTGGGACGTACCAGCTGGATGCCAGGCGTCATCGGAAGCAGTGCCGTAGTGGTCGCCGCCTGGGGCTTCTTCCTGGTACAGGGCGTCCGCGATCCCCTCGGCGGCATCAACTCGCTCTGGCCGCTCTTCGGTATCGCGAATCAGTTACTGGCCGCCATCGCCCTTTCCGTCGCCACCACCGTGATCCTTAAAATGCACGGGCCGAAATACCTCTGGATCACCTGTGTCCCGCTGGTCTGGCTGGTGATTGTGACGTTCACCGCTGCGTGGCAGAAAATCTTCTCGCCCTTGCCGCGCGTCGGGTTCCTGTCTCAGGTCGCAGCGCTCCAGAAAGGACCTCTAACTCCGCAAATAGAAACTCTGATCTTCAACAACCGGCTCGACGCGGTAGTCTGCGGAACCTTCATGGTGTTGGTAGCAATCGTCCTGGCCGACTCCCTCCGGCTCTGGTACGGAATCCTCGCCGGCACGGAAGAAAGCAAGGTCAGGGAGACGCCGTTCATCACCTCTCAGCTAAGCCTGGAGGAGTTCTGATGGCGTTCCTTCGGTTCATCCGGGACCTGCTGCGCGAGATCGGCGACCAGAACGCGTACGACCGCCACCTCGCGGCACATGGAGTGACCCATAGTGCCGCGGAGTGGCGTCGCTTCTCGGATGCGCGTTTC
The DNA here is from genome assembly GCA_030838885.1 of Bryobacterales bacterium. Taxonomy (GTDB): domain Bacteria; phylum Acidobacteriota; class Terriglobia; order Bryobacterales; family Bryobacteraceae; genus BOG-234. The sequence goes on from JAUZEU010000687.1 coordinate 3,681, forward strand.
CGGTCGAAGTACCAGAATGCGAAGTGCTGCTGATCAGGTCTACTTCAGCTCTGCTGCTTTGGCGCTCCCGTAATACAGACCGTTGAAGAGGAACTTGTAGGTGCCGTGAGGCTGCGCCCGGAATGCCACCTCCGGCCCCAGCAGCACCACCTTGCCTTTCCCGACAGAAGCCTCCGCCACAGCGGTGCCCCCGCTCAGATATTGCTGTCCCCAGGCCCAGCCGCTTGAAAGCACCTCCGGCCCGGCGAACCACGCCACCGCAGATGTGTGCTTCTGCTGCGCATCGGGATTCAGTTTGAACACCGGGCTGTTGTCAAAGAACACATCAGCCTTGTCCCCCATTCCAAATGCCAGTGGATTGGAGTTATCCACGCTTACACGCAACAGCGATCCCGGGATATAAAACTTGTCCGAAGCCAGCGCACGCTCACGGCCGTCCGGACCCATTTCGGTAAGCGCGTTCTTCACAGGAACCCCCAATAGTTCAGCCATGCTGGTGGAACTCCCGATGGTGACCACCTGCCCGCCCGACTCCAGGAATTTCTTCAGCTGCGGAATGGTCTTCTCCGGCGAGATACGCCCTGCGGTGCGCTTGTACTCTTCGGGAATGCTGCCGGGCTCCGGCGCGGGGCCGCCGCGTCCGCCGCCCCTGCCGGCAGTATTAGCGCCCAGCCGTGCCGCGCCGTCCACGAACACGAGGACGTCGTACCGGCTCTTCAAATCGCCGGCATCCAGCGTTCGCGGATACACGAGCTCAAAGGGAAATTCGAACTGTTCGAAGATCCAGCGGGTCCAGCCGGACGGCATCAGACCGCCGTACTGATCGTAAAGGCCGATGCGAATCGGTTTCAGCTTCAGCGCGTCGCCCGTGGGAGCTGCGGCCACGCCATGCGCCGCCACGCCAAGCTGCTTCGCGCTCGCGTCCAGAATCGCCTTCGCCGCGCCGCACTTCGGAACCCACACGGTCCCCGTCCCCAAATCCTGGCCATCCGCCGTCATCGCGTGCTTCATCCAGTAAACGTCGCAGTTGGCCTTCAAAAGCCGGTTCACCACGGTGAACGAATCGTTCTCGCGGTGACTCAGCAGCCATCCGGCCGGAGCGGCAGGGCCACTCACGGGCGCAGGCGGCGGATCCAGCAGACCCTTCACAGGCGTGAACGGGCCATCGAACTTCTCCAGCTGCCGGTCGAACTGAACGCCCATCTGGATCGCCAGCGTCCAGCCGGTCACGTCATACGGCCGGTTCGGCGGGCCACCAGGATATGCGAAATCGTTCGGATGATCCTGCGGCTCGAACATGTCGAGGATGTGCGGCCGAAACGCCTGCCCTGTCTTCACCACCCAGGAACCGGCCGGATACTGTTTGCCGTTCACACTGAACGGCGCGGTGGCTTTCAGGATCGTGATGCCGTTCTTGATCAGCGTGTTCACGAACTTGGTGGCAGTAGCAAAATCAGGCTGATCCGACGGAATGATGTAGCCGCGCGGATCGCGGAATTTAGGGTCGTGCAGAACGGTCGTGTACAGATCGGCGGGAAGTCCCCCGCCTCCGCGGCCAGCACCGCCGCCTGGCCCGGCATCCCCGGCAGGGGCGGCATCGGGAGCAGCACCCGCAGCGCCGCCACGTCCACGCCCGCCTCCACCAGCTGGCGCCGGAGCCGCTGCCTTCATAGCCTCAATCCGCTTCGGAGTGATGGTCCAGCTATCCTTTTCACCACGCTCGATGGAGTTCATCCCCATCCGCCATGTGTTGAACAGGAAGGTCTCGCGATACCGCGATGCGAGATCGAGAATCGCGTAGTTGTTCGTGATCTCGTAATCGATCGACTGCCGGTAATGCCACTTACCCGGCGCAATCGGCAGGGGCCAGTCGCCCGAAGGCAGTTGCTTCTCAGGCACCAGAGGGATATCTATCGGAGTGGGATTGCCAATGATCTCGGTCAGAATTCCGATCATGTTGTGGAAGTAAGTGACGGTGCGCAGCCCGCCGTTCCACCAGGTGGAATAGCTGGAGCCGCTGCGCATGGCAGAGCCGCCCTTTCCTTCTGCCACCAGGCGGCTATGCATTGCGGTGCCCACCTGCTCAATGCCCAGCGGCACCAGCGGATCGAAGTTGTAATTGAACGGATCGCGGAAAGGCGGAATGAAAATGACTGCGCCGGCCGGGCCCGTCTGGTGATGGTTGTACACGATCTGCGGAAACCACTCCATGAATAACTGCCGGTTCATGTTGGTGGTCTCGGGCATGTTCGACGCATAGAAATCCCGGTTATCATCGTGTCCGATGTACTTGTTATAAAGCCGGGGCAGGTTATTGAGCGAGCGCTTCAAAGGGTCTTTGTCGCGCATGTACCAGTCGGCCACAATCTCCTGGCCATCCGGATTCGCCTGCACACAGAGCACGATATCGTCATTGAGCACCCGCAGCGTTTCAGGGTCATTGCGGCTCACCAGCTGGTACACCGTTTCCATCAGCTGCTGCGAGCCAACGGTTTCAGTCGCGTGCAGGCCGCCATCAATCCAGACGATCGCCTTTCCGCTCTGCGCAAGCTGCCGCGCCTGTTGTTCGTTCACACCCGCGGCATGCGCCAGGCGGTCTGCAATCGACTTATACTTCGCAAGGTTCTTCTGGTTCTCGGCCGACGTGATCACGGCCATGTAGTGCGGCCTGCCTTCGGCAGTCTTGCCGATCTCCACCAGCTTCATTCGGTCGGATTCCGACGCGAGCTTTTTCCAGTACACCTCCAGCTGGGTGTAAGTGGCCACCTGATAGTCGTCGCCAAGGTTGAAGCCCAGGGCCTCCTTAGGCGTAGTGACTTTCGGCGCTTTCTGGGCGGAGGCGATGCCGGTGGCCAGAAACAGCGCGGAGGCCAGACGCAAACGTTTGCAATTCATGAATATCCTTCAGAACCCGGCGGAGGCGAAGCGGGGCCTTTGCCGCCCAATAGAGGAGTATTCGATGAGTGTAACGCGCCGCCTGAATCAGGTAGCGAAATTAAGGAACAAGCGGCAGCCAGACCGCACTGCTGCGGTCACCCGAGCGGTAGACAGATTGCGTAGCCTTTACGTAATCGCCGGGTTTCGCGAAGAAGATATTGGGCACGAAGGTCTGCGGGTTACGGTCGTACAGCGGGAACCAGCTTGACTGGATCTGAACCATCATCCGGTGGCCAGGCAGAAACACATGATTGGTGGTGGGCAGCGTGAAGCGATAACGCTCCGGGGTGTTGGTTGGTATCGCTTTGCCGACGTCGAAGCTCTCGCGGTAGCGTCCCCGGAAAATATCCATCGAGACGGCCAGTTGATAACCGCCCATCTCCGGCTGACTGGGCACTTCATCGGGATACACGTCGATCAGCTTCACCACCCAGTCCGCATCTGTTCCCGTGGTGGCGGCGAACAGATCGGCAACCGGTGCCCCGCTGATTCGCACGGGCGCGGTAAGCACCGGTGTTTGGTACACCAGCACATCGGTCCGGTCCGCAACCGTTCGCTGATCCGTGACCAGCCACTGCTTCCAGCGGTCGCCATCCGAGAAACGCACGGGCCTTGGGATATACGGTACAGGCTTCGCGGGATCTGAGATGTAGGTGTCCTTGCTGTCGGGGGCGGGCGCCTGCGGTTTATCGAAAGCCAGTCCGAAGCCGGTCTGCAGATAAAGAGGCTTCATGGGAGCAGCGCAGCCCTTTTCACAGGCGAGTGGCCAGTTGTTCAGCCGGTCCCAGTGGTTCTCACCAGTGTTATAGATGAACACCGGCGGAGTGGTGGCTTTAGGTGCGCCGTCTTTGAGGTACTGATCGAAGAACGGCTTCAGGACATCGCGTCGAAACTGCAGTGCGGTGTCACCTTCCCACTTCAGCGTGCCCAGATTGTAAGCGTCGTAATTCACCTGGCTGTGCCGCCAGGGTCCCATCACCAGGAAGTTCCTATCGGCCTTCCCGGCTGCCTGCAGGGCGAGATAGCTGTGGATGGCGCCCCACATGTCCTCCTGATCCCACAGTCCCTGGACCCACATGGTGGGCACCTGCGAAGGCTTCTGCGCCACCATTTTGTCCAGCGCCTGCCCCTGCCAGAACGCGTCATAACCGGGGTGTTCCATCATGCGCTGCGCCCAGGGTAACTGATCCAGACCGTGCAGCCGGGCATATGCGCCCGCGGATCCCGCCCGGCGAAAAGCCTCGTAATCGTCATAAGCGTCGCGGCCCACGGATTCGCCTGCTCCGGTCTTCGTCGTCTGCGCGTTGGTGTAGTCGAAATTCGGCTGACGGAAAGCCCCGTAGTGGAACCAGTCGTCACCCATCCAGCCATCCACCATGGGACTCTCGGGAGCTGCCACCTTAAGCGCGGGATGCGGTCCAAGCAACGCCATCACCACCGTGAAGCCTTCATACGAAGACCCGATCATGCCGACCTTCCCGTTGGACTCCGGCGTGTTCTTCACCAGCCAGTCGATAGTGTCATACGCATCGGTCACGTGATCCGCCGGGCCTGTATTCAGCGGACCGCGCACCGGCAGAGTCATAACGTAAGCCCCTTCAGAGCCGTACTTCCCGCGCACGTCCTGAAACACGCGAATGTAGCCGTCGGCGGCGAAAACTTCATCGCCCTGGGGCAGCGTGGCGAGCATGTGCGGGCTGTCGCTTCGGGCAGCGCGCTTCGAGGCGTTGTACGGAGTGCGGGTTAGCAGAATTGGTGCATTCTTTGCGCCTCCGGGCACCACGATCACCGTGTGCAGCTTTACGCCGTCCCGCATCGGGATCATCACTTCGCGCTTTGTGTAGTCGTAACCGTCCAGTGGCGCGGTGAAGCTCTGCGGGATGTCGCTGCGGATTTTAGAGGGCTGCGCGAAAGCCATCAGGGCGGAGACAAGGCAGGCTGCAACGAGATGGCGCGGGCTGAGGCTCATAAGAGTATCCGATGAGTTTAGCGCGACCAGAAACCGGCACAGCGAAATGGCCCGCAAGACATGTTTACCGGCGCTCACTGCAAAAGGGCCAGGTCAAGACGACCTGTTCACTTCGGCTCGGCTTCAGATGTAAATGATAAGGTGAGACTGTCCTTGGCCAATCCCTTGGCAGCATGATACTGTAAGCAGTCGAAATGTCGCCACCAGATACTGTCATCTGCATTAACGCACACGTTTGCGAGCGAGTTCTACATGAAATTGACAACGTTGCAAGCATCATGCGAATCGTTGACATCTTCTCTGTGACCCTTCAAGATGGCGTCCCAATCGAAAAGCAGGGTGTTTCGCTAT
>JAUZEU010000727.1 GCA_030838885.1 Bryobacterales bacterium
GGAATAACGGAAATATTTTTGTGATAAAGTCTGGGGCATTGCCCGGCTGCGGCCGGGTGTAGAAAGGGGATTTCCCTGACACCAGCCAGTTTGTTCTCGCGTGCTGCACGACTTAGCGCCGCGGCGATGTTTTTCCTCTCGATCTGTCATGGACAGATCTTCACATCCACCATCAGCGGGATCATCACGGACGCGAACGGAGCCAGTGTCCCCAATGCGACCGTAAGCGTGAAAGAACCGAACCGGGGCGACAGTCGCTCAACAAAGAGCACCAGTGAAGGCCGCTACGCCTTCTCTCAGCTTGCGCCTGGCACTTATCAGCTGACGGTGGAAGCCGCCGGATTTCGAAAAGCGACAGGCTCGAATATCGAACTCCAGGCAAGCCAGGCAAGTGAATTCAATGTCGCGCTATCGGTCGGCGATCTGGCGCAGAACGTGGAGGTAACCGCTTCGGCTCCGCTGCTGGATACTCAAACGGCCAACAAGGGGGTAACGCTGAACACGCAGCAGGTGCTGGAACTTCCGGTGAATGCGCGCGACCCACTGGTGCTGGTGCATGCCACGGCAGGGGTGACGGCGGTACGCACGGGTGTGTCAACGGCCACAACGGACCAGAATCACAATCGCTTCGCGCTGAATGGCGGCAGGGATGAATCATCGGCAATTCTGGTGGACGGCGTACCTGCGACCGCAGTGGACTGGGGTGGTCTGCTGGCGGCTCCCTCAGTGGATGCAGTGCAGGAAGTGGAAGTCGTCAAGAACACCTTCGATGTGCAGTATGGAAAGACCGATGGCGGCGTGGTGAGCATGGTGACCCGGAGCGGGACCAATACATTTCATGGCGGCGCGTTTGAATTTCTGCGCAACAATCATCTGGATGCAAACAGCTGGACGAATAACCGGTCCGGCCTGCCGCGCACGGTTTTTCAGCGTAATCAGTTTGGCGGTTCGCTGGGCGGGCCGCTGTGGAAGAGCAAGCGTCTTTACGCGTTCGGTGTCTATGAAGGTCTCCGGCAGGGTGCGCCCTCCACGAACGTTTCCAGCGTTCCGACGGCAGCAGAGCGTGGCGGAGACTTTTCGCAGACACGAAATGCTGATGGCAGTCCCGCGGTGATTTACGATCCGTCTACCACGCGAGCGAATCCGGGCGGCTCGGGATTTATCCGCGATGCGTTTGCGAGCAAGATGATTCCGTCCAGCAGGTTCGATCCGGTAGGAGCCAGAGCCGTGGCACTGTATCCATCAGCAACGACCGCCGGAGACAATTTTACGCATTCCCGCAATTTCGCGGGCGCGGGCAAGGGTGTATCGAACAACGACCGGATGGACATCCGGGTGGATTGGGCGAAGAGCGAGCACTACACATTTTTCACGCACGTGACCAAAGCGTGGCAGCAGGATATCGTGCCCACGTTCTTCGGCAATGGCGCGGACAGTAACTTCGGCGGCATGAATCCACGGCATGAAGTAACTATCGGCAACACATTCGTGGTGACGCCGACATGGGTAGTCAATGTATTGATTGGTTCTGGGCGCTGGCGCGAGGTGCAGCTTTCGCCCAGCCAGGGCCGGAACGCTACACAGATCGGGCTGCCGGCATCTCTCGTGAACCAGTTCTCAGCACAGACGCTGCCACAGTTTAATGTTTCGAACTACGCACAGCTGTCAAATCCGCGATATCTGGACGATCCGCGCATCACACATAATCTGCAAATCAACAGCACGAAAGAATACGGCCAGCACAGTTTTAAGTTCGGGTTCATCGCCGAGGCGGGCCAGATCAACCCGACAGACGTGAATTCACCCACGTTCAGTTTCGATCGCGGCATGACGTCGGGACCCGTGGCGGCAGTGACTAGCACCACCTCAGGCAATGCGGTTGCGTCGTTGCTGCTTGGCACAGGTGCCAGCGGCAACGCACCCACCAACGTCCGGCTGGCTCTGACGCAGAAGTATTTCGCCGGGTATATGCAGGATACCTGGCGGATGACTCGCCGGTTCACGATGAATTTCGGGCTCCGGTACGAAGTGCAGTTGCCGCGAACGGAGCGATACAACCGGTTCAACTACTTCGACTTCGGCGCTGCCAATCCGCTCTCGAAGCAGACCGGCCTCGATCTGAAAGGCGGGCTGGTGTATGACACTGCCGACGACAGAGGTTTGTGGAAGACGGATGCGATGAACTGGGCGCCACGCATCGGCATGGCTTATAAGGTGACGGACAAACTGGTGGCGCGGACCGGTTTCGGCATGTACTATCCGCCGACGGTTGCGGTCAGCAACGGCACGACTGACGGCTTCTCGACGAATACCCCCTGGGTAGCGTCGCAGAGTAATGCCGGCATATTCCCGGCGAATCCGCTGAGCGATCCCTGGCCGCAGGGGCTGAATCAGCCTGTGGGCAGTTCGCAGGGGCTTACCACGCTTGTGGGGAACGGGATCAACGCTTTTCAGCGGCTCCATCCTTCCGGTTATGTGTTGAGCTACAGCTTCGACCTGCAATATCAGATCTCGCAGAGTGCGGTCGTCGAGCTCGGGTATTCGGGAACGCAGGGCCGCAAGTTACTGCTGGGCAGTTCGTATAACCTGAATCAGCTGGACCCGAAGTACCTCAGTCTGGGAACGGCTCTGAACGATCAGGTTGCGAACCCCTTCTTCGGGATTATCCCGAGCGGCCCGCTGGCGGGTGCGACGGTGCCTCGCAACCAGCTTCTGCGGCCTTATCCGCAGTTCACCAATGTGACCCTTTCGGGCGACACGCCTGCGGCCACTGCACATTTCAATGCGCTGAATGCGAAGTACAATCAACGCTTCTCGGAAGGGCTAAGCGCTCTGATTACCTTCCAGTGGTCGAAGGCGATTGATAATTCGTCGGAGACGCAAGCTTGGGAGATCGGGGACGTTTTGCGCGACAGGACGAATCTGGCGGCAGACCGCTCCATCAGCGGACACGATTTACCGCGCAGCCTGGTAGCAACTCTGGTTTATGAGCTTCCGGTAGGCAAGGGCAAGAAGTTCGGCGCCAAGATGAACAACGTGGCGAATGCGGTGGCGGGCGGGTGGCAGATTTCAACGATCACGCGGTTTGCTGACGGCCTGCCATTGCAGTTCACGGCATCGAACACGCTCTCTGCGTATGGCTTTAACGTGCTGAGGCCGAATATCACAAACTTGGCCGATCTGCGGAACATGGATCAAACGCCGGATCACTGGTTCAACACCTCGTCTTCGGTGATTTCGTCGCCTGCGCCGTTCACGCTTGGCAGCGCGCCGCGCTGGGCATCGAATCTTCGTTATGGGTCTTTGAAACAGGCCGATGTGGCGCTGGTGAAGAACTTCCGCTACGGCGAATTTTTGAAGGCACAGCTGCGGGCGGAGGCGTTCAATCTGGGGAACTACGTGCAGTTTGGGCGGGCCAGTACAACGGTTGGGGCGTCCGATTTCGGCAAGGTGACGGGCTACGCGGCGGGCGGGGGTCCGCGTAATATCCAGGTGGCGCTGCGAGTGAGTTTCTAAGTGTGTTATTCCAGACCGGCCAACAGTTCACGGGCGCGGCGGGAAGCGGGATTAAACCGTAACACCTCCAGCAAGGGGCCTTTGCTGCCGTTTTACGGCCCGCTCTGAACAACGCGACGGCCTCGCTATTGATCAATTGCAAGAATCCCCAACCAATCCCCGGCGCAGCTTTGACGAAGGTAAACTGCGGGAACTCGCACAAAGCATCAGGACTCCGCAGGGTACTCGGGCCGGTAGCGTTGGACGAGTTTGAGCCATCCTCTGATCCGCTCTCGAAGCTTTCTTTGCCGGGCGTATTCCTGGACTCCCAGTTGAGCGGCCAGGCCGAACGGGCCGAACAAAGGAATGCGCTCTGCGCTTATGGCCTGATAGCAACGCCACGTCAGCCACGTGTACAGATCCAGGCATCTCGGATTGCTCGCCATTTAATCGGCGTGATTTGATGTGATCGCATAGATGAAGCCGTTGACCAGCATCAGAAGAAACAAAAAAGCTGATTGATGCGTCCATGCAGCCCCCGGGACGTTCCGCAACCCGACATTTTCCGCATCACAAGGCTGAGATTGAACGCGCCGGCATGTATGAGCAAACGCTCCGCAGGCATTCCCTTCTTCTCTGAACTGCCGCTTGGCCCATTCGTGTCCGTTCAGGCACAACTTCCTTCCGCATGGCGCATAGGTGCACACTTTGAGATACAGCGGGACGAAGTCGCAATCGTCAAGGTAGAAGATAGTAGCAACACGCGTAAACTGTCTTATCGCGCGTGCACTGCAACTGCCCTTCGATCTTCCTGCCTTGGACCGCCTGCGCCTTCTTCTGAGCCACTCCGATGAACACGATCCCGTCACGGATGCCATGCCGCTGCCGGATCTTCTTGGCTACGTGGTCCTTCCTCTCCTTAGTGGTTGAACTGATAGATCGGAATCTGTTGCTGCTCCGCCGTCGTCCTCACCGTTTGGCGTGATCACGAGTGCGAGAGCGATTTGGCAACTGCAGTTCGCCTGTCAAGTACAGCTTCTGAGGCTGATCGCCGCGCCTATATAGGTAGGGCGGCTGGAGCTCAAAGAGGATTAGTCAGCACCAAACATGCGTATTGCGTTACCTCGTTCGCACCGAGCTCGAAGGATACGGTTCAATTTCCAAGTGATGGCATGGAAAATAGTCTCAACACGAGGCCGTGACCGAATTTACATTATGATAAGGAGAACACATGGCATCCTTCAGAATCCACAAAAGGCCCTCAACCTTGATTGTCCGGTT
>JAUZEU010000750.1 GCA_030838885.1 Bryobacterales bacterium
CGCTGGGACATCTCCGCCAAGCCGGAGGGTGAGGTTGCGCGGGCCCGACGGGGAGATCAAAATTTGGGCCATGATGAGGGCTTCCTGGCTGAGCGGTTCGGCCTCACAGTGCATACCGAAACGAAAGACATGCCTGTCTACGCCTTGGCAATCGGCAAGAACGGCGACAGGCTGGAGGCTTCACCGGAGGGGTCGAAAGGCCCCATGATATCCATCGGCCGGGGCACAATGAAAGTGGCTAAAGCCAACATGGCGATGGTTGCGCAGCAGCTCTCAAGCCAACTGGGCCGAATCGTGATAGACGAAACCGGCCTGAAAGGGGACTTTGATTTCAAGCTCGAATTTGCGCCCGAACAGAACGGCGCCATGAAACCGGTGGAAGCGCCTGAAAAACCTGAGATCGCGCCCGATTCGGACCGCCCGTCCTTATTTACTGCCGTGCAGGAACAACTTGGCCTGCGTCTTGAGTCTAAAAGGGGTCCGGTGCAGATTTTGGTGATCGACAAAGTGGAAAAGGCGACAGAAAACTAACGAATGCGTTTATTCTTCACAGCATTACTTGCCGCCGCCGGGCTCTTTGCCGCGCAGTATCAGGGCACCGTCACATTCGGCGGCCTGCCCGTGCCCGGTGCGACTGTAATCGCAAGCCAGGCCGTTGACCAGGCTGCCAAAAAAGTGGTCGCGGTAACCGGCCCGGACGGTGCCTACACGTTCCCAGACATCGCTGACGGCAATTGGACTATTCAGGTCGAGATGCTGTGTTTCACCACCCTTCGCCGCGACATGACCGTTGGCCCTGGCGCGCCGCCGTCAGAGTGGGAACTGAAATTGCTTCCGCTCGACGAAATCAAAGCCAGCGCGCCGCCGCCCGCTGCGATTCCACCGCCGGCTGCCGCGCCAGTGCAGACCAGCGCAGTTCAGGCTCCGGCCCGTCCGAAGAAGGGTAAGGCGGCTGCTCCGCTCGCGCCCACTCAATCCGGCTTCCAGCGGGCCGACGTGACTGCGTCCAACACTCTGCCCCCCACCCAAAGTGCCGCCCCCGGTCCGGCAGAAGCCTCGAACCAGAATTCGTCGGATTCGTTCGCCATCAATGGCAGCGCGAATAACGGCGCCGCATCGCCCTTCGGCATGTCGGGCGCATTTGGCAACAACCGCCGCGGTCGGGGCGGGCTTTACAACGGGAACGTAGGCGTGGTGTTAGGCAACGCATTTCTCGACGCCCGTTCCTATTCCCTCACGGGCCTCGACACCGCAAAGCCCGCATACAACCAGTTACAGTTTATGGGCGCGGTGGGTGGCCCGCTTAGAATCCCGCACCTGTTCAACGCAAACAACGCTCCCACATTCTTCCTGTCGTATCAGTTGGGGCGGAACCGGAACGCGAGCACCGTCCCGGCTTCGGTTCCCACGCAGGACCAGCGCAACGGTATCCTCGCTGACCGTGTAATTCCGCAAAGCCTCATCAGTCCGCAGGCGAAGGCGCTGCTGAAGTTCTTCCCTCTGCCGAATTTCGACTCCGGCGCGCGTTATAACTATCAGACCGCTTTGACCGGTACCAACAACCAGGACAGCCTTCAAACCCGCCTCTCGAAGAATCTGGGCCGCACCGATCAGGTTTTTGGCACATTCGGTTACCAAAGCACGCGCGGGGAGACCGTCAGCCTCTTCGGTTTTATCGACATCACGGATTCCGCCGGCATTGACACTACTCTGAACTGGTCACACCGTTTCTCCCAACGATTTTTCACCACTTACAAACTGCAGTTCAACAGGCTGGCCACCCGCATCACCCCGTACTTCACCAATAAACAAAATGTTTCGGGCGATGCGGGTATTACAGGTAACAATCAGGACCCGCTGAATTGGGGCCCTCCTGCACTGAATTTCTCGAGCGGGATTATATCTTTATCGGATACTCAACAAGCCTATAACCGGTCCCAGACCGGGGCGGTGTCGTTCAGCGCCTACTGGAGCCGTTCGCCTCACAACATTACCTTCGGCGGAGACTACAAGCGGCAGCAGTTCAATTACCTGGGCCAGCAGGATGCGCGAGGCGCCTTCACTTTCACCGGCGCCGCAACCGGGTCCGATTTTGCGGATTTCCTCACGGGTGTTCCCGATACAAGTTCCATCGCATTCGGGAACGCGGATAAGTACTTCCGTTCATCCGTCTACGATGCCTACATTACGGACGACTGGCGGGTCAACCCTTCTCTCACGGTCAACGCGGGCGTGAGCTGGGAATACACGTCACCCATCACCGAACTTTACGGACGCCTGGTGAATCTGGATATCACGCCGGGATTTGCTGCCGCGTCACCTGTCGTTGCAAACAGCCCGACCGGTTCACTGACGGGTCAGCACTACCCGGACTCGCTGGTCCAGCCGAGTAAGAATGGCTTCCAGCCCCGTATCGGAGTCTCGTGGCGACCGGTGTCGGGCTCGTCACTGGTGGTTCGCACGGGATACGGAATCAACTTCAATACCTCGGTTTATCAGACGATCGCGGTCCAGATGGCACAGCAGTCGCCCTTATCGAAAAGCCTCAGCGTGCAGAACACTCCGGAAAATCCATTGACCCTGGCAAGCGGCTTCAAGACCTCCGCCAGCATTACGCAGAACACTATTGCCATCGACCCCAGGTTCAGGATTGGTTACGCGCAGAGCTGGCAGATGCAGGTGCAGCGCGATCTTCCAGGGGCGATGGTGATGACCGCGACCTATCTCGGGATCAAGGGAACACGCGCCCAGCAGGCGTTCCTGCCTAACACTTATCCCGCCGGAGTCAACCCGTGTCCTGCCTGTCAGGCGGGTTACGTGTATCTGACTTCGAACGGTAACTCGACCAGAGAGGCCGGGCAGTTCCAGTTACGCCGGCGTCTGCACAACGGCTTCACAGCGACCACGCAGTACACTTACTCGAAATCCATCGACAATGCGGCCCTCGGCGGTCGCGGTCAGAGTGCGTCGCTCATCGCGCAGAACTGGCTGAATCTCGACGCCGAGCGTGGTCTTTCCAACTTCGATCAGCGGCATGTGCTGACTGTGCAGACTCAGTACAGTACGGGCGTCGGTCTCAAAGGAGGCACACTTATGAGCGGCTGGCGCGGCAGCGTGTTCAAAGAATGGACGATTGCCACGCAGATCAGTGCCGGTACGGGTACCCCGCTGACTCCGGTCTATATCGCGGCTGTCAGAGGCACGGGCGTGACGGGCAGTATCCGGCCGGATTACACGGGTGCTCCTCTGTACTCGTCGCCCCCGGGTTTGTTTCTCAATCCTCAGGCCTATACGAAGCCGGTAGCGGGTCAATGGGGCAACGCCGGGCGTAACTCCATCGAGGGGCCGGGCCAGTTCACCCTGGGAGCTTCCCTGGCGCGAACGTTCCAGCTGCGTGACCGGATGAATATGGATGTCCGCATTGATGCGCTGAATGCGTTGAATAAAGTAACTTTCACAAGCTGGAATACGACGGTGACAAGTGGGCAGTTCGGACTGCCGGTACAGGCGAACCCAATGAGAAGCATGCAGGTAACAATGCGGGTAAGGTTCTGATCATGATTCGCCAACTTACAGCGTGGATCCTGGTTTGCGGGCTGGTCATGGCGCAGCAGCAGCCACCCGCACCTGACGGAACTGTCACTTTCCGCGCGAACACCCAACTGGTTGTTGAGACGGTCGTCGTCAAAGACAAGAACGGCAAGCCCGTTGAAGGGCTCACCGCGAAGGATTTTGTTGTCACCGAAGATGGCGTACCACAGACCATTCAGTTCCTGGAGTTTCAGAAGCTGGATACCCAGCCTGATCCTTCGGCTATTCCGGCTGCTCCACCCGCCACGGTGACTGTGCCCGCGGTGACACGCAGTCAGATCACTCCGGAAACGCCGGGGGACATTCGGTATCGCGACAAGCGCATGCTGGCGATCTATTTCGACATGACTTCCATGCCGGTGCCCGATCAGATCCGGGCACTTGGGGCCGCCACAAAGTTCATCCGGACGCAGATGAAGCCTGCTGACATGTTGTCGATCATGTCTTACACGGGCGCAGCGGTGAAGATCCTGAATGATTTCACCAGCGACCGGGATCAACTGGAGACATCGATCCAGACTCTGGTGGTAGGCGACGGCCAGGGCTTCGATGAGAATGCCGCAGATGAAAGCACTGCGGACAGCGGAACAGCGTTCGGGCAGGACGACGCCGAGTTCAACATTTTCAACACGGACCGGCAACTGGCGGCTTTGCAGACCGCGGTCAAAATGCTGGGAACACTGAACGAAAAGAAATCCCTGATCTATTTTGCAAGCGGGCTCAGGCTCAACGGCACCAACAACCAGGCGCAGTTGCAGGCGACCACCAATGCCGCGGTGCGGGCCAACGTTTCTTTTTATCCGATCGATGCGCGCGGCCTGGTAGCGCAGGCTCCCCTGGGCGATGCGACGGTGGGGTCTCCGGGCGGCAGCGCCATGTATTCAGGCGGGTCCGCGCTGGCTGTTTCGTCCAACTTCCAGCGTTCGCAGGACACGCTGTACGCGCTCGCGGCGGACACGGGCGGCAAGGCACTGCTGGACTACAACGATCTCGCGCAGGGCATCGTGCAGGCACAGCAGGCAGTAACGAGTTACTACATCATCGGTTACTACACGACGAAACCTGCGCTGGATGGCAAGTATCGCAAAGTGAAAGTATCGCTGAGCAGCGATGCTTCCGCAAAGCTGGACTACCGTGTTGGTTACTATGCAGGCAAGACGTTCAGCAAGTTCACGACAGCGGATAAAGAACGGCAGCTCGAAGACGCTCTCATGCAGGGCGACCCGGTAACGGAGCTGACCATCGCTATGGAAGTGGATTACTTTCAGCTCAATCGGGCGGAGTACTTTGTGCCCGTGGCGATGAAGATCCCGGGCAGCGAACTCGCACTGGCGCGTCGTGGTGGAGCGGAGCATACGGTTATCGATTTTATTGGCGAAGTCAAGGACGAGTACGGAACAACAGTAAGTAATGTGCGGGATAAGGTAGCTATTAAGCTCTCCGGCGAAACCGCAGCCCAGTTAGCCAAACGCCCCATTCAGTACGACACGGGTTTTACCCTGTTACCTGGCACTTACACCATCAAGGTCCTGGCAAGAGACGATGAAACGGGGCGCATTGGTACTTATATGAATAAGTTCCTGATTCCGAACCTCAACAAAGTAGACAAGCGGATCCCCATTAGTTCGGTCGTGCTGAGCAGTCAGCTTGTAGACATGAAGGATGCGCTCTTCACCGCCAGGGACAAAGACAAAGGCCTGATAGCGAACCCGCTGGTGCAGAACGGGCAGAAACGGCTGCCTAACGTAACGCGCGTGTTCAGCCGCAACAAGGACATGTACGTCTACCTGCAGGCCTACGAGCCGAATGCCGCGACGATGCAGCCTCTGGTGGCCTTCGTGACTTTCTATCGCGGCCAGACGAAAGCATTCGAGACAGCGCCGCTGCCGGTAACAGAAGCGCTGGCCAACCGGCTAAAGACGGTGCCGCTGAAATTCATTTTGTCGCTCGGCAAATTGCAGCCAGGCCGCTATAACTGCCAGGTCACGGTGCTCGATCCAACGGGCCAGAAAGCTGCTTTCTGGCAAGCGCCCGTGATGCTCGCACCATGATCCTCGTCCAGGTGATAGGATCGGGGCGTGTTCAAACTGGCTGTAATCAGTGCGTTAGGTGTGGGCCTTTACGCGCAGGCTCCGCAAAAGCCACTTCGTGAGCGCCTGATGGATCGCGCTCTAAAGGGCGATGCTGAGGCACAGTTCGACCTGGGAAAGAACTTCGAGACAGGCCGAATCGGGCTGAAGAAAGACCTTGTCCAGGCCGAACACTGGTACCGCGAAGCCGCAAACCGGGGCGAGCCGTTCGCGCAGGCGAGCCTCGGGATCCTCTATGGCTTTGGCAAGGGTGTCGCGCCGGATCTGGTTCAGGCGCTGATGTGGTACAAACTGGCAGCGGAACACACCACAGGCGGCGACCAGACAACCATCACCGAGATGCGCGACGACCTGGCCTCAAAAATGACCCCAGAGCAGATCGCAGAAGCCAGAAAACGAGCGCACGAGTGGAAGCCGGTCGCGCGTTAAGAACGAAGCTTGCGGTGGTCCTTGAGGATGCAGCGGTCCATCACGACCTCCAGGCCCGCTTCGCGTGCCTTCCTGGCAGCTTCTTCGTGAACCACGCCTTCCTGCATCCAGACGCATTTGGCGCCTATCCGAATGGCGGCGTCCACGATCTCCGGCACGAACTGTGATTGCCGGAAGACATCAACGATATCCACTGGCACGGGAACGTCGTCCAGCGTGGCGTAAGCCTTCTCGCCGAGCACTTCCGTTTCCTTCGGGTTGACCGGAATGATCCGGTAACCGTTGGCCTGCATGTATTCCGAGACCCCGTAGCTGGGTCGCCAGCGCGTGCCGGACAGACCCACTACGGCAATAGTCTTAGCGTTTCGTAGCAGGTGCTCTGTGCTGGATGCTGGCATCGCGTTTGGCCATCTTCATGAGCTTCGAGACTTCTTCAGGCGCAAGGAACCGGAACTCGCCGGGCTTCAGTTTCCCTAATTCCACCGTGCCGATGCGGACTCGGCGCAGCTTCTCAACCAGATGGCCGAGATGCTTGAACATGATGCGGATCTGCTGGTTGCGGCCTTCGATCAGCTTCACTTCGTACCACGGGTTGTCGCCGGTTCGGATAAGGCGAAGACCGGCAGGGGCGGTACGTTTGCCGCTGAGAGGAATACCGGTGCGGAACTTGTCTTCCTCCTCCGGTGTGAGCGCGCCCTTGACCTTCACGTAGTAGGTCTTGGGGATGTGGCTTTTGGCCGAGATGACCGTGTTGGCGAACTCGCCATCGTTGGTCAGCAGCAGCAGACCATCACTGTGGTAATCCAGCCGGCCGACCGGATATACCCGGTGCTTCAGGCCTTTCAAGAGGTCCAGCACGGTGGTGCGGCGCTGCGGGTCATCCGCAGTACTGACCACGGAATCCGGCTTGTTGAGAGCGATGTAGACGTGCTGTTGCACCGGGCGGAGCAGCTTGCCGTCCACTTTGATGTGGTCCTGGTCGAAGTCGGCTTTGGTGCCAAGTTCGGTAATGACTTTGCCGTTCACGGTGACACGGCCTTCCAGAATCAGCTCCTCGGATTTACGCCGGGATGCGACACCGGCGCTCGCGAGGATCTTCTGGAGACGTTCTTCGGGCACTATTGGACCTCTTCTTCTTTCACGGGCTCGTTCGTCGGCTCTTCGGGTTGAGCCGGGAACAGCAGGGGTTCGGACGGGGCAGGTGTGTGCGGTGCTTCCGCGGGAGCGTCGGCTTCTGTGTCCAGACGGCCGATCTCCTGGAACTCTTTCAGTGTGGGCAATTCCGCCAGATCCTTCAGCCCAAACTGCACCAGAAATTCACGCGTGGTCTTGTACAGGATCGGCTTTCCGACAACCTGCTTCCGGCCCGCTGTAGCGATGAGCTTGCGGTCGATCAGGGTCTTCAGCACGCTGGCACCCTGGACCCCGCGTATCTCCATGATCTCCGGCGCGGTGATGGGCTGCTTGTAGGCGATCACTGCCAGTGTTTCCAGTGCGGGCAGCGACAGCTTGAGAGGAGGGTTCAGGTTCTTGACAAACCGCCGGACAGCGTCATGGTGTTCCGCCTTGGTCGCCATCTTGAAGCCGCCCGCGATTTCCTTGATAGTCAGACCGCGCGAAGACTGCTCATAATCGGCCGCCAGTTGCTCCAGCAGATCCAGAACCCGGTCTCGCGGCTCTTCGAGCCCGGCGCAGATCTGGTCGAGGGTGAGCGGCTCATCCGTCACATACACGATCGCTTCGAGCACGGCTTTCAGCTCAGCGTCGGCCACCGGCATCGCCACAACGGCGGGCTCTTCCTCTTCCGGCAAAATCTCTTCCGCCAGAACCTCTTCAGGCACGACTTCTTCAGGCACGACTTCTTCGGGCGCAGTGCTCTCTTCTGTAACTGGCGTATCCATTCGTTACTTATATTCCTCTTCGATTTCCTCGGCGGGCTGCGCGGCTGATTCGTCAAACCGGTCGCCCCTGCCGAGCGCGATCTCGCCAAAGAGCTCTTTCTGCAGGATCTCCACCGCGTGCATCTTCACCATCTCCAGCACGGCCAAAAACAGGCAGATCATGGCACGCCGGCTGCGCTGCTTCTCCATCAATTGCAGGATGAACAGCGGCTTGTCTTTCCTCGTGTCGGCCAGCAGTTTCCGGACATGGCTCACCATGTCGCTCACGGAAATCTCTTCGTCGCGGACCTCGTAGACGGGACGGCTCTTCACCCGCTCCAGAATCTCGCCGAAGGCCTTAACCAGGTCGAAAAGACTGACCGCCAGACCGGGGTCGTCATCATCCGCAGCGAACTGCTTGATCTGCGGATTTGACCAGACGTTCTCCTCGATCATCCGCTTCTGCTGCAGCATCTCGGCGGCGTCTTTGAAGCGCTGGTGCTCCAGCAGGCGCTGGACGAGTTCCTCGCGCGGATCTTCGTCCTTCTCGCCTTCCTTCTTCAGCGCCGGGTCGGTGGGCAGCAACATCCGGGATTTGATGTGGATGAGCGTCGCCGCCATGAAAACAAACTCGGCCCCGATGTCGAGATCCTTCTCACGCGCCTTTTCGAGGTAGAGCAGGTACTGCGAGGTGATGGTGGCGATCGGGATGTTTCGGATGTCGATCTGCTGCCGCCGGATCAAATCGAGCAGCAGGTCGAGCGGGCCGTCGTAATGATCGAGGTGGACGTTCAACGGCGAAAACGGAGATTCTGACACGGCAGACAATCTCCCATTATCGCTTGTTCGCCAGCACGTCTGCTGCCTGTGTCGCGGCTTCGGCGACAAGCACCCCCATTTTCGGGTGGCTGGGCTCGAAATCTGCCTTCAAACCGTACTCTTCGAGGGTCTCGCTGGTGGTGGGGCCGATGGATCCGATGAAAGCCGACTCCAGAGCTTCGCGAACCTGCTGGGCGATCCCTTCCTCCTCGGCGATGCGCATCAGGTTCACCACCTGCATGGAGGTGGTGAGCAGCACTACGTCCACACCGCCCGCGATCAGCTTTGCGGCGGCCTTGCGAAGCGGTCCGGTGTCTTCGGGCAAATCCCAGCCATAGATCCGAACGGGGGTAACCCTTCGGCCCTGCGCCTCAAGGCCGTCGATTAAATCCACGTTGGATTTCCCGTATTCCTGAACCGCGATACGGGTTTCCGGCCGGGGGCGCATGGTTTCCAATAACTCCCGCCAGGTGTTTGGCTCAGGTACCTGAACGTCTGGAACAAGTCCGATCTCCCGGATGGCTTTCGAGGGTTTCGGACCCCGCACAACCACGGTGAGTTTCTGCAGCGCAGCCTTCAAGTCTGCTTCCAGGTAGCGGAGGAGCAGGGTTTTCCAAAGAAGCCTGGTGCCCACGCCCGTGAGCAGGATAACGCAATCGAACTCGCCGTTCAGTAGTCGCCTGCCGAATTCGAAGGCTTCTTCGTGCTGTTCCAGATCGACTTCGCGCATGGAGGGCGCAACCGTCGCTTCACCCTGCTGCTTGCGGATGAGCGTCGCCATCTCCTCGGAGCGACGGCTTTCCAGGGAGAGAACGCGGAGGCCGTTAAAGGACATTCTTGTTCATCAGTTCTGTTACGCGGGCCGCCCTGCGAGTCATATCCCTTCCTGTTTTACACCATCGGGAGGGGACGGCAACGGTGTGTGAATTAACCTGAAGACTTAACACTCACAATATGGCTGAATCACCGATTACACCCCGCGAGAGGGATTTTGCGGCCTGGTATCAGGACGTCGTTCTGCAGGGGGACATGGCGGAGCCCGCCGAAATCGTCAAAGGATGCATGGTCATCAAACCCAATGGTTATGCGGTCTGGGAGATCCTGCAACGCGAACTCGATGACCGTTTCAAAGCGACCGGGCACCAGAACGTGTACTTCCCGCTGCTCATTCCCGAAAGCTTTCTGAAGAAGGAAGCCGAGCATGTGGAGGGCTTCGCGCCGGAACTGGCCGTGGTGACCATAGCAGGCGGGAAGCAACTGGAAGAGCCGTACGTGATCCGGCCGACTTCGGAGACTATCATCGGGCATTTCTTTGCGAAATGGATTCAAAGCTGGCGGGATCTGCCGGTGCTGATGAACCAGTGGGCCAACGTGGTTCGGTGGGAATTACGGACCCGCATGTTCCTCCGGACGACCGAGTTTCTGTGGCAGGAAGGGCACACCGCTCACTCGACGCACGAAGAAGCCGTGGAGGAAGTTCTGCGCATCCTGGATGTTTATGCCGAGGTGGCGGAAGACATCATGGCGATGCCTGTGATTAAAGGCGTGAAATCGAAAGCTGAGAAGTTCGCGGGGGCGCTGCGGAGTTATTCGATCGAAGGGATGATGCAGAATGGACTTGCGCTGCAGGCAGGCACCAGTCATGATCTGGGGCAGAACTTCGGTAAGGCGTTCGACGTGAAGTTCCAGAACAAGGAAGGCCAGCTGGATTATGTCTGGCAAACCAGTTGGGGCGTCAGCACGCGGCTGATCGGTGGTTTGATCATGAGCCACTCGGATGACAAGGGTCTTGTGCTGCCGCCGAAACTGGCTCCCGTGAAGGCGGTGGTGGTGCCGATTTACCGCAAAGACGACGAGAAGGTGAAGGTGCTGGAAGCTGCGCACCGCATCGCAAAGGAGATCGGCGCGAAGGTGGACGAGCGGGAAGGGCAGTCACCGGGCGCGAAGTTCTTCCACTGGGAGCGGCGCGGTGTGCCGGTGGTGATCGAACTGGGGCCGCGGGATCTGGCATCGGGCAACGCGGTTATGAAGCGAAGAGATACGGGCACGAAGGAGATCGTGCCGCAATCGGAAATTCCGGCGCGCTTCAAGGACGTGCTGGAAGCGATGCAGAAGGATCTCTTTAATGCGGCGCAAGCACGACTCAAAGCGAACACTGTGGTGGCAAATTCTATCGGTGAGGTCGAAGAAATTCTCCGCGAGGTCACGGCAGAGCGCGGGGGCGGGAAGTTCGTAATGGCGCACCTGAAGGACGATGCGGTCTGCGATGCGCGCCTGAAGGAGTTCAAGGCTACGGTCCGGAACATTCCGCTGGTGGATGAGTATGACGGGGCGGGGAAGTGCATCGTTACCGGCGAAGAGGTCGACCGCCGGGTGGTAATCGCAAAGTCTTACTAAACAGGTGCGAGGGGCAGATTTGGCCTGCCCCGCAGACGAACCCTTACTTCTTCTCCTGTGACGCCGCACGATGGGCGAGGCGGCTGCATGCCTCGTCTGTCGCGGTGGGATCGATCGCTGTGTTGCCGATGTCAACAAATGCGATCTTTCCTTCTTTATCGACGACGTACGTGATGCGGTTGCACATGCCGTCCGGACGCAGGACGCCATAAGCCTTTGCCATCGCGCGGTTGTTGAAATCGCTCAGGAGGGGGAATGAAAGTTTCAGCTGTTCAGCGAAAACTTTCTGGGAGGGAGTGTTGTCTGTACTGACGCCAAAAACCTGTGTTGCATTACCTTCGAATTTCGCAATACCAGCCTGGTATGCAGTCATTTCCTTCGTTCAACCACCGGTAAAAGCGGCAGGGAAGAAGGCGAGGACGACCGGTTGTTTTCCTTTGTAATCCGCAAGCGACACTTTGCCGCCTTTGGTTGAGCTCAACGTGAAGTCCGGCGCGAGGTCCCCGATTTTCAGGGGTTGAGGGTCGCCGGGCTGCTGAGCCATAAGCCCTGCGCAGGACGCAAAAGCCAGCGCGGCAGCGGTGAATAGTTTCATCGGTAAAACTCCTTTTGGAAAGGGTACCACTCTCGTCAGGGCAGTTCCTGTTGGGCGAGGCAGGTGGAGACTTCGCTTTGGATGCGGTCTTCGCTCCAACTGAGCATCGACCCCATCTCGCGGGCGATGGGTTCCAGCCACTCCCGGGTCATATGCCGTTCGTGTCCCCAGTACGTGCTCACGTACAGGACATCCTGCAGCTTCCTTGCGTACTCCCGTTCCACGGCGAGCCGCACTCGGGGTGTGATTTCTTTGGGTGGTGTGATTACGTTAAGGGCAGTACTCGCGGTCCGGCAGGGAAGGTCGCGTCCTGGGGCTATGTCCCGAAGCAGCGTATCGACCAGTTCCTCACTCATCTCGCGATAGGTGGTGTATTTGCCGCCTGAGATGTGAAGCACACCGTCGGGCGTTTCCCAGATCCGGTGCTCGCGGCTGGTCGCGGTCGCAGAGAGGCCGGTCTCCGCGACGAGAGGTCGCAGGGAGCTGTAG
>JAUZEU010000762.1 GCA_030838885.1 Bryobacterales bacterium
TGAAGTTGTTGCTGGGGAGCTGGAATGTCTGCGGATCGAGTTTGTTGTGGCTGATCATTTTCTCGAGCGCGCTGGAAATGAATAGCTGATTGCGCAGGGCTCCGCGTGGGATCAGGGGGCCTCCGGCCTGGAAACCAAACTGGTTTTCTTTGGAGGTGCGGCGCCCGAGGCCGAGCATATTGTCCCCGAAATCGGCGGCGTTGAGCACGTCGTTCTTCAGGTATTCGTAGCCAAGGCCGTGGTATTCCCGCCCACCAGCGCGAGTGACCGCGTTGGCGATGAAACCCGCCGTCCGGCCGTATTCGGCAGAGTAGTTGTTGGTGGACACCCGGTATTCCTGCACCGCTTCAGGCGCGACCTGGATAAGGGGACCGGTCACCAGGTAGTTGTAGTTCTCGACGCCATCCAGAAGGTAATTGGACGAAGAGGGGCGCTGGCCAGAGACACTGATGCCCAAGCCGCGGCCTGTAGCGCTGTCGGCCGCTACACCGGGCAGACTCACCAGCATTGTGTAGACATCGCGCCCGAGCAGGGGGAGGTCGCCGATTTGAACCGGGTCAATGACGTAGCTGGCTGAAGTATCGAGGGAGCCCTTCTGGCCCTTCTGAGATTCGAACGATCCGGAGCGGCTGGAGTCCACGTCGGGACCGTAAAAGGTCACGATAGTTTTGGTGCCAGGGAGAAAGACACTGCGGTATTGCCCGGATTCCCACACGTCGTTGAGTGGACGCAGGCGGAAATCGAGCTGAACGCGTCCGGCGACTGGCAATTCCAGCTGCTGCAGTTCCTGGGGCTGGAATGCATCGGCGGTGGTGCGGACCGTGTAGGTTCCGGCGGAGAGCAGCGGCAGAAAGTAGTAGCCGCCCCTGTCACTCTTAAGAGTGCCGGTGGCAGCCAGAGTGGAACTGGAGTACGAGACCGATGCGCCCGCCACAGGCCGCCCCGTTACGGAGTTGAAAACGCGCCCGGAGATCAGACCTTGGGTAGTTTGGGCTCGTGAGGCGGCGCACACAGCGATAACGGTAACAGTGAGCCGGAACACACAACACATGAAGCCTCATTATACGAGGGTTACAGTGAACAGCCCAAGTGCTACTGCATCTACTGGAGTTTGCGACTCTGGTCGATGTACTCCGGAGTGTAGCCTTCCCATTCCCAGGGAGTGACGGTGTCGCCCAGGATCTTTTCGAGGATAGGGCGGAACGCGAGTTCTCCGTTGTCGCTGTTGGTGAGCAATATCATGCAGGCCTGGCGTCGCTCGAAGCAGATCATGTAGTTCTGAGCGCCATCGCCGTGCCCTTCTTTAAAGAAGGCGGGCCCGAAGCGGGTGTGGGTCAGCAGGCCCCATCCGACACCGTAGGCCAGGCCGGTTACAGCACCTTCCGTGCCGGGTGCCTCGTCTGGTTTCAGCGGAAACTGATGGAGAGTCCGGAGCTGGATGAAAGGCTTCAGCATCGTTTTCCGGGTAGCCGGCTTCAGGATATTGCCGGCGAAGAGAGCGGAGGCGAAGCGAGCGAGGTCGTCGGCGCTGGTGGTCATGGAACCAGCTCCGCGAGCCGGGAACCGGCGGGTTTGGGATCGGAATCTTTCGGCTGAGTCGTAGCGGTCAGCCACGTTCGATTCGAAGTCTTTTCGGTAGATGATGCCGGTACGGGTCATGCCGAGCGGGGTGAACAGGGCTTGTTCCATGAGCTGGTCGAGCAGCTGGTGCTTTTGCTGTTCGATGACAAACTGAACTAAGTTAATCCCTTCGCCGGAGTAGTTGAATTGCGTGCCGGGTTTGAAATGCAGGTGCATCTTCTTATCCGGCTCCAGAATGGCAAAGTTCAGCAGGCCAGAGGTGTGAGCCAGGAGAATCCGCGGAGTCACCAGAGGCCAGGCGGGATCCTTTACAAGTTCGCTGGCGGTTTCGCGATAGGCGTCGTATGTGTCGAGCGGTTGAGGGAGTTGTTTTGCAATGGGGGTGTCGAGGTTGAACTCGCCGCGTTCGACCAGTTGCATGACGTAGGTAGAGAAAACGCTTTTGGTGATCGAGGCGGCCCAGGTAGTGGTTTCGCGATCCATGGGGAGAGGCGGATCGAGCCGGCGGTGTCCGAAGGCGGCACTCCAGATTAGGCGGCCACGATCGAGCACGGCGATTTGGGCTCCGGTGACATGGGTGGCGGCCAAGGTTGTTCTGGAGAAATCCCCGGCTTCGGTAATGGAGATCCTGGAGCCGTCGAGGCGGTGGATTGCTGCGGGGTCCGCAGCGAGACAAGTGACGACAGCGGCCAGGCCGATGATAAGTCTCAGGGGACCTGCTCCATGAAGAACACAAAGACCGCTGCTGACCTCAGGACGAAGACGCACCAGGTCAGAGAGCGCGAACTCGAGACGCTACAGGAGAGCATCGAATTGCAAACCTGACATGCTGATTAGTCTAGCCCAAAGCGGTGGCTTCGTTTTGAATCACAGGAGCGTCTGCATCGGCGCTTGGCGACACGGGCGCATAAACGAACCGGCGCTCGCGCAGACCGAACTTATGCATCAGGCGGCCGACGTGGTCCTGGTCGTAGCGGATTCGGAACTTTCGTTCGATAGCTTCGGCAAGTTTGCCGGTGGTCCAGCGGTCGGATGAAAATCCGTACGCCGAGGCGCCTTCGACGAACATCTTACGGATGGAGTCGACCTGGTCCGCCGTTAAACGGCTGGGGCGACCGGTTGCGCGGCGTTTCCGCATGCCTTCCACGCCTTTTACCACGATGGAGCGGTGCCAGCGGGACGCAGTTGTTCGGCTGACGCCATGTCGGCGTGCCACTTGTGATTGAGTAACGCCGTTGAGCAGATCCTGTGCGGCTGCCAGACGGCGAGTTTCCATATCGTCGCGATTCTGAGACCTTTGCGGGGCAAGCATCATCTCGAAACGCGCGGAATTAAACCAGAGCACCCCCAGAATACACTAACGACGGAGAGCGTGTAAATTGTTTCCACAGCAAAATCCACAGGAAAAACCGATTCGGGTCGCTGTCCGCAGGGCTGTCAAGACTTACGAGGGCGGAGTAGAGGCGCTGCGCGGAGTGACGCTCGATTTTGCAGCGGGAACCGTGACGGCGCTGGTGGGGCGCAGCGGCTGCGGCAAAACCACGCTGCTGAATCTGTGCGGCGCGATGGACTTTCCGACTTCGGGTGAGGTTTTGGTGGCGGGCAGACGGACATCGGAACTGGGCGACCGGGAACTGACCGCGCTGCGACGGGAAGAGATCGGCTTCGTTTTTCAGTTCTTCCAGTTGCTGCCTTCGCTCACCGCCCTGGAGAACGTAGAACTGCCGTTGCTGCTTTCGGGCGCGCGAAAAAGCGAAGCCATCGCGCGGGAACGTTTGAGGTGGGTGGAACTGGAAGGGAAGGCGGAGGCGCTGCCGTTTCAGCTTTCCGGTGGTCAGATGCAGCGGGTGGCCATCGCTCGGGCGCTGGTGCATGACCCGAAGATTCTGGTCGCCGACGAGCCGACCGGGAACCTCGATACGGCCAGTGGGGATGCCGTTTTAAAACTGATCCGTCGGGCGGCGGATGAGTTCGGCGCAGCAGTAGTGATGGCGACACACAGTGCGGAGGCGGCGGCGATTGCGGATATCCGGGTGCGGATGCGGGACGGGCAGATCGAAAGCGTGGAGCGGTGAAGCTTTTTCGACAACTGATTTTGCGGCCCTTCCGTGGCGATCTCACCCGATCGCTGCTCACCCTGATCTCCATTGCGCTGGGTGTGGCGGTCGTGATCGCGATCGAACTGGCAGGAGATGCGGCTACCGGGTCCTTTGAATCCTCATTGACGACGCTGCTGGGCAAAGTGGATTACGAGGTGACTGCGAATGGTGGCGTGGACGAAACGTATATCGCCGCTTTAGCTGCGCTGCCGCTGAACGCGCGCTTTGCCCCGGCTATTGAACAGCCGGTGGTGATAGTGGGTGGCGGGTCGACTACGGTTTACGGGATCGACGTTATCGCGGCAGGGATGAACGAGACCGGTGAGTTTTCAACCGACAAGCTGGAAACCAGCGCCGTATTATCCAGCGACCTTGCGGCACGGCTGGAGGCTAAGAAGGGCGATTCGATCACGCTCCGGGGTCCCCATCGGACACAGACGTTTGCCGTTCAGAGCATAGCGGAAGGCCAGGATACAGGCTGGGTCGGGATCGATATCGCGGCGGCCCAGGACTTGTTGGACATGCACGGAAAGCTGGATCGGATCGAGGTGTTTCTCGGGACAGGCGAAGATCCCGGTCGCGCGGGGGAGGCGATTAAGAAGATAGTTCCGCGAACCTACGACGTGGAAACTCCCGGCGCACGGAGTGAACAAAATCGGCGGATGTTGCGGGCGTTCCGGTGGAATCTGCGGATCCTGAGTTACATTTCTCTGCTGGTGGGAGCGTTCCTGATTTACAACACGATCGCGGTGAGTGTGGTGCGGCGACGAACGGAGATCGGGATTCTGAGGGCTATCGGAACGAGTTCACGGGGCGTGTTGCTGATGTTTTTGGGGGAGGCATCGATGCTGGGTGTGCTGGGGTCAGTGCTGGGAATCGGGCTGGGCAGATTGCTGGCCGCGGCGATTCTGGGCATGATCTCGGATACGGTCAACGCGCTTTTCACGACCAGCGCGCCGGGGGCGGTTGAGCTTTCAGCTGGAACGGTTGTGATCGCGATCTGTACCGGAACCGGAGTGGCATTCTTCTCAGCGCTTATTCCGGCGAGAGAAGCAGCCAGGGTGGCCCCGGCGGAAGCGATGCGGCGGGAGTCCCGGGAGCATGAGACCCGGTTGCGAGTGGGACGTGACCTGACCCTGGCAGTTGCGGCGGCTCTGGCAGCGGTGGTTCTGTGCCAGTTCGGGCCAATTGGCGGACGGCCGGTGCTCGGGTATGTTGCCACGCTCTGCGCAGTGGTCGCGACGGCGCTGGTTTCACCCGCGTTCGTGACCGGCGTTATCGGAGCCCTCCGTGGCACGCTTAAGAAGGTTGCGGGGGCGGCGGGCCTGATTGCAGGCCGAAGTCTGGTGACCTCGCTCGCGCGCACTTCCATAGTGGTTACGGCCCTGGCGACGGCGATTTCCATGATGGTGGCGGTCGGGATCATGGTGGGGAGTTTCCGGGAGACGGTGCAGGTGTGGCTGGAAAGCCAGCTTCGGGCGGACATCTACCTGCGAGCGGCGGGGCCGGCAAGCGCGGGCATCTATCCGCCGATGGACGCCGCGGTGCCAGGGATCATCCGCGCTACACCCGGAGTCGGCGATGTGGATGTGTTCCACGCCTTCCAGTTCCATTACAAAGGGACGCAGGCAACGTTCGGCGCAGGGATTATGGATATCGTGCGCCGCAGGCGGTCGATGCGATTTCTGTCCGGCGACTCGAATGAGATTCTCGCCTCGCTGCCGGGTCAGGATCGGGCCATTGTGAGCGAACCGTTTGCAAACAAGCACCACGTTCGGGCGGGCCAGATTCTGCGAATTCCGCTGGGCGCGCGCGAAGTCGCGCTCACCGTGGCGGGTATCTATTACGATTACGCGAATGACAAGGGCTTCGTGCTGACAGATCGCGGCACTCTGCTGCGCTACCTGCCGGACCAGCCAGTCACGAACATTGCGGTCTATCTACGGCCTGGGGCGGGAGCGAGGGAAGCTGAGCAGGTCCGGCGAGACCTTGAGACGCGCCTCGCGGAGTTCCCGCTGAATATCGCCCCGAACGAAGTTTTGCGACGGGGCGCGATTCAGGTATTCGACCGCACATTCGCCGTGACTTACGCGCTGGAAGGGGTAGCAATTATAGTCGCAACGCTGGGCGCTGCGAACGCACTGCTAGCATTAGTATTGGATCGTCGCCGGGAAATCGGTCTGATCCGGTACCTGGGAGCCGCCAAAGGTCAGGTTCGCAACATGATCCTGACGGAAGCAGCGCTTCTGGGATTGCTCGCGGGATTGCTGGGGCTGGCGCTGGGTACGGCTCTTTCGCTGGTCCTGATTTACGTGGTGAACAAGCAGAGTTTCGGCTGGACGATTCAGTTCCATCCTCCGGCGCTGCTGCTGGGCGGCGCGTTGTTGCTGGTCTGGGCCTTTACGGTCCTGGCAGGCGTCTATCCGGCACGGTTCGCGGCTAAGCTCGAACCGGCTGAAGTTGTTCACACGGAATAACCAAACTTTACTAGTATCCAAGACTCTAAGACTCCCTTTAAACATTCCACATGAGTGAAAATATCCGTAATATCGCGATCATCGCGCACGTTGACCACGGCAAGACCACGCTCGTCGATGCGATGCTGAAACAGAGCGGCATCTTCCGCGCCAACGAAGCTGTCGAGGATCGGGTCATGGACTCGAACGACCTCGAAAAAGAACGCGGCATCACGATTCTTTCAAAGATCACGGGCGTCCGGTTTCACGGCACCAAGATCAACATTGTCGATACCCCCGGCCACAGCGATTTCGGCGGCGAAGTGGAGCGCGCACTCAAGATTGTCGACGGCGTGATGTTGCTGGTAGATGCGAGCGAAGGCCCGCTGCCACAGACACGTTACGTTCTGATGAAGGCGCTGGAAGCGAATCTCAAGCCGATCGTCCTGATCAACAAAATCGACCGCCCCGATGCACGCCCGCAGGAAGTACTGAACGAGGTTTACGACCTGTTCATCGATTTAGGAGCGCACGAGGATCAGCTCGATTTCCCGGTTCTGTATGCAATCGCGAAGAATGGCATTGCGAAGACTTCGCTCGAAGATCCTTCGGAGACGCTGGAGCCGTTGTTCGAAGCGATCGTGAAGCATATTCCCGCGCCACAGGGAGATCCGGATGCGGTCCTGCAGTCTCTGGTGGCCAACCTGGATTACAGCGAGTACCTCGGGCGTCTGGCGATTGGCCGCGTGTTTCAGGGAACTCTGCGGCACGGAGATGAGGTGGCGATCTGCCATCTGGACGGCAGTATTCAGAAGACGCGCATCACCAAGCTGTATTCGTTTGAGGGGCTGAAGAGGGTGGATGAAACCATCGCGCGGCCGGGCGACATTATGGCGGTCGCCGGTGTGGAAGGCATCACGATCGGCGAGACTATTACGAGCGCCTCGACGCCTATGCCGATGCAGCGAATTCAGATCGACGAGCCGACTATCGGGATGACATTCTCGGTGAACAGTTCGCCCTTCGCCGGCAGGGAGGGCACGCTCGTCACATCGCGGAATATCCGCGACAGGCTGGACAAAGAGTTGCTGACCAACGTTTCGATCAAGGTGGAAGCTATCACGCCGGACACGTTCCGGGTGATGGGCCGCGGCGAGCTGCAGCTGGCCATTCTGATCGAAATGATGCGGCGCGAGGGCTTTGAGCTTTCGGTGGGTAAGCCGGAGATTCTGACGAAGACCATCGATCACAAGCAGATGGAGCCGCTGGAACTGCTGGTGATCGATTGCCCTGAGCAGTATATCGGGGTGGTAATCGAGAAACTGGGCAGCCGCAAGGGCAAGATGAGCAAGATGGTGAATAACGGGTCCGGGCGCGTGCGTCTGGAGTTCCATATTCCGTCGCGCGGGCTGATCGGGCTGCGGAGTGAAATTCTCACCGATACACGCGGTACCGGTATTCTGAACTCGCTGTTCGATGGGTACATCGAGTGGCAGGGCGATATTCCGATGCGTCCGACGGGGTCGCTGGTGTCGGATCGTTCGGGTAAGACCACCGGCAACGCAATCTGGAACCTGCAGGAACGCGGCGAGATCTTCATTCACCCGGGTGTGGAAGTTTACGAGGGAATGATTGTGGGCGAGAATGCGCGCCAGAACGATCTCGACGTGAACATTGTGAAGGAAAAAAAGCTGACGAACATGCGTTCCTCATCAGCGGATGAGGCGATGCGTCTGGTGCCGCCGAGACTGATGAATCTGGAACAGGCCATCGAGTTCGTTCGTGAGGACGAAATGGTGGAAGTGACGCCGACTTCGATCCGCTTGCGGAAGAAGATTCTGAAGGCGAATCAGCGGTAGGCAGCCACTGGAGTTCCGGCGCGCCAGTCTTCGCTCCGATTGGCGTTGGCGCGCCGGCTGAAGGCTGTTCGACCCAGGGTGCTGTAATAGCGCGGTAGTATGAGGGTTCGTGGCAGTCAAAACACTGATTTCGGTTCAGGAATACCTCGGGACGAGTTACCGCCCCGACTGCGATTACGTGGACGGCGAGGTACTGGAGCGGAATTTGGGAGGATTCGAGGCACGCCAGCGCGCAGCGGGAAATTATCATTTATCTGAGCACGAACTACCCCCTACTCCGAAAGCGG
This sequence comes from Bryobacterales bacterium, assembly GCA_030838885.1. Classification (GTDB taxonomy): domain Bacteria; phylum Acidobacteriota; class Terriglobia; order Bryobacterales; family Bryobacteraceae; genus BOG-234. Next base: position 8,283 of record JAUZEU010000762.1, read on the forward strand.
ATCGTGCCGGAACAAAGGGTTCAGATCAAAGCCACTCGTGTCCGCATTCCGGATGTTTGCATTCTGGCGGAAAATGCGCCTCACGAGAAGATCATTCGCACTCCGCCTCTTCTCTGCATCGAGATCCTGTCGCCTGAAGACACCATGTCCAAAACGCTGGAACGGTGAAAGATTATTTCAATATGGGCGTTCCAACCTGCTGGATTATCGATCCCCTGGGTCGCGATGGGTGGGTCGCAACCCCGGGAATGCTGGTCGAAGCCACTGACGGCATTCTCCGGGCGAGCGGCATCGAATTGCTTCTCGCTGAAGTGCTGGAATAATTGATCTATCCGCGGGGCGCCGGTTGGAACAACGCGAACGTTGCGCCCTGCGGGTCAGCCAGGACGGTCATAATTCCCACCTTCGGAATGTCCATTGGTCCCATGTAGATGCTGGCGCCGAGCGTCTTCGCTTGTTCAGTGCTGCCCGCGCAATCGTCTACCTGAAGATAGATCAGCCAGTGGGGCGGCGAATTTGGATCTCTGCGCTCGGCGGGCTGCACGCCGCCGATGTACTGATGGCGGTTCTTAATGTGCAGGTAGCCGCCGTCTCCAGGCTCCAGTTCATAGCCAAAAAGTTCCGCGTAGAATCGTGCGCCAGTTGCCGGGTCGGAGGTGCTTAGATCGGCCCAGCAGAGGCTCCCGTGCTTGTCGGCGATACCGATGCCAGGGTGGCTCCTCGCTTCCCAGACCGAGAACACCGCACCCGTCGGATCTGCAAGAACCGCCATTCGTCCGAACGTGAACACATCGAAGGGCCCTGCCTTGATTGAGGCGCCGAGTTCAGTCGCGCGGGTGGACGTATCGTCAGCACTTGCTACATCAATGTATAGATTCCAATGCGCAGGAACTCCACCCAGGGTTTGTTCCGGCCGAAGAGTGTAGGCAGCTGCGGCATTTCGCCCGTCCAGGGTGAACATTGTGTAGAAATCATTCGGGCCCATCGGGCTGTCGACAAAGTCCCAGCCGAACAGTGAGGTGTAGAAGTGCTTCGCGGCGTTTGGGTCCGTGGTGCCCAGTTCGATCCACGAAAAGTCACCGTGTGCATGTCTGTCAATCAGGCGCATGACTGGGAGTATACGACTTTCTGAAGAGATGGGTGATCTGGCGCAATTCAGCCATTTCCACCACCAGTTCCATCTCAAGGTGTTGCTTCACACCAGCCTTTAATCCAGTGTTTGCAACGGCTTCGCAGGATGCGGTTTGGAATTTGCCGTGCTCTACAGCTGTCGGGTGGTAAAACAAATGAAGAAACTCGCAACAGCACTGCTTTCTGTCGCCCTGCTGCTCCCGTTAGCGGTTGCGGCGGAAAAAGATAACAAGAAAACGCCTCAACATACGGATCCGTATGTTACCGGAGGGGCTGATGAAAATCGGATCGCCAAAGAAGTTCGACATCAACTTTTAATGCTGCCCTACTACGGTGTATTTGACGATCTCGGCTTTTCGGTGAACGGCAGCACGGTGACTCTCGTCGGTGAGGTAACCCGTCCGACCCTCAAGTCCGACGCGGAAAACGTGGTGAAGCGGGTAGAGGGCGTGACCAAGGTGATCAATAACATCGAGGTGCTGCCTCTCTCGCCCAACGACGATTCCATTCGCCGGGCTGCATTCCGCGCGATTTTTGGTGATCCCCAACTCTCGACGCGCTATGGCTTCCAGGCAATCCCTCCCATCCACATTATCGTGAAGAACGGTAATATCCGGCTGGAAGGCGTAGTCGCAAACGAGGCCGACAAAAACATCGCAGGTATCCGTGCCAACAGCGTTCCCGGCGCGTTCTCTGTGGTGAACGATTTGCGCGTCGAAGGCAAGTAATCGATACCGTTACGGTAATTGATCGATTTGAGCGCGGCGTTTGCCCGACCGAGTCGGGTTACGTCGCGCTTTTGCATTTCCGGTTCAGGCTGGATCCATCTGGTAATTTGGTGGTTACCAGAAATGGCCAAAAACTTCACTGACCTCACGGGCCGCGTTGCGGTCGTTATCGGCGGCACGTCCGGTATCGGTAAGAGTATGGCGTTGGGCTTTGCGCAGGCCGGCGCCGACGTGATTGCCACGGGCAGGCGTGAAGCAAACGTGGAGGAAGTTTGCCAGTTGGTCCGGGCCGAAGGCCGCGAGACTCTGGCCCACACGGTGGATGTGTCAAGCCGTGAATCGGTTGACTCGTTTCGGGATGCCGTGGTGGCCAGGTTCGGCCGGGTGGACGTCCTGCTAAATGTGGCTGGGCGCATCAAACGGACTCCAACCAAAGACATTTCGGAAGAAGAGTGGACCGGAATCATCGATACCAATCTGACCGGCACACTCCGCGCCTGTCAGGCATTCTATGACGCACTGAAATCCAGTGGGCGCGGGCGCATTATTAATATCGCCTCACTGAATTCGTACGTCGCGTTTTATGAAGTGGCAGCCTATGCCGCGTCCAAGTCCGCAGTCCTGTCGCTGACACGAAGTCTGGCTGTGGAGTGGTCACGGCATGGAATCAACGTCAATGCGATCGCGCCCGGTGTTTTCCGAACAGACCTGAATGCGGCGCTGCTGGATGGCACGGCGCGCGGCAAGGAACTGCTAATGCGCACCCCGATGGGCCGTTTCGGAAACACAGATGAACTGGTAGGCGCTGCTGTGCTGCTGGCATCCGACGCAGCGAGTTACATCACGGGCCAGTGCATCTCAGTGGACGGCGGCTTTCTCTCTTCCGGTGTCAATCAGTAAAATGCGTGCCTTTGTTATCGACGCACCGGGGAAGACGCGGGTGGCCGAGGTGGAGCGTCCATCGCCGGGACCCGATGAAGTTCTGCTGAGAACACGTGTGGTGGGAATGTGCGGCACGGATTTGAGCACGTTTCGGGGCAAGAACCCACTCGTGACCTATCCCCGAATTCCCGGGCACGAAATTGCGGCCACCATCGAGGAGACTGGCAGTGCCGTTCCTGAGCAGTTTCAGGTTGGCCTGAACGTCACGCTGTCTCCCTACACCAATTGCGGTAAGTGCGCTTCCTGCAGGCGCGGCCGGGTGAATGCCTGCCAGTTCAACCAAACTCTTGGTGTGCAGCGCGAAGGGGCAATGAAGGATTACTTCGTTGCGCCCTGGAACAAGCTGTATGTGGCCGAAGGGCTCACCATTCCGGAGCTGAGCATTGTGGAGCCGCTTTCGGTAGGCTTCCACGCCGCCGCTCGCGGGCGTGTTGCTTCGGGAGATACAGTGGCCGTTGTGGGTTGCGGTGTAGTGGGCCTGGGAGCGATTGCAGCTTCGGCTTACCGGGGTGCCAGGGTTATCGCAATCGATGTGGACGACCGCAAGCTGGCGGTCGCAAAAGAGGCAGGGGCTAGCCACCTTATCAATAGCCGTCTGACGAATATCCATGACGAACTGGTAAAAGTCGCCGATGGCCTGGGGCCCGATGTGATCATCGAAGCCGTCGGCACGCCCGCGACGTTCCGACTCGCTGTCGAGGAAGTTGCGTTTACCGGCAGGGTAGTCTACATCGGCTATGCGAAGGAGCCGGTGGATTACGAGACGCGCCTCTTCGTGATGAAAGAGCTCGATATATTAGGGTCGCGCAACGCCCTGGATGAATTCGGGACGGTGATTGAGGCGCTGCGCGGCGGGCGCTTCCCGGTAGACAGCATTATTTCGCGCGTCGTTTCGCTGGACGAAGCGGGCGATGCTCTGAAGGCGTGGAGCGACGATCCGGGCGCATTTGTAAAGGTACAGGTGTCGTTAGAGTGATGAAAATCGAGAAGTACACCATCGGCGTGGGCGACCGTTTCGCGCATCAGGCAAAGGCGCAGTTGCTCGCGTTCCAGATGGCGGCGGATAAAGGCATCGAGATCGTTCCGGTTTGGAATAAATCGAACCGGGAACATCTGATCGTCGGATCGGAGCCTTCGAGCGTGAAGGCGGCGGCCGAGGTCGCGGTCAGGGCGGCCGGGTGGACAAAACCCTGGCATGTGGATGCGGATCACATCAACCTGGATACGGTGGACCGGTTCATTGAGCCGAGCGATTTTTATACCCTGGACGTGGCCCATTTCATTGGCCGTGCGGCACCGGCCAAAGACGTAGATGCGTTTGTAGCGAAGCACCCGGAGCTGGTTGGCACGCTCGCGATTCCGGGCATCAAAGAGCCGATTGCGACGACGCGGGATTCCATCGCGCAGGTGGTCTCGAAATATCTGGTTGCCGTTCGGGAAGCAGGCAGGATTTACCGGCATATTGCCGGGGTGAAAGGCGTTGAGAATTTTATCACGGAAGTTTCAATGGATGAGACCGACGCACCCCAGACTCCGCCCGAATTGCTGGTGATTCTGGTGGCTATTGCCGATGAGAAGATTCCGATTCAGACCATCGCCCCGAAGTTCACAGGCCGCTTCAACAAGGGTGTGGATTACGTAGGTGATGCGGCGCAGTTTGCTGTCGAATTCTCAGACGATCTGGCGGTAATCGCTTATGCAATCGCGAAGTACGGCTTGCCTGAGACGCTGAAGCTGAGCGTGCATTCGGGCAGCGACAAGTTCTCAATTTATGCGGCCATTCGGGACGCTATTCGCAGGACCGGTGCGGGCTTGCACCTGAAGACGGCGGGCACAACCTGGCTGGAGGAATTGATCGGGCTGGCTGAGGCGGGGCCGGAAGGTTTGGCGCTGGCGAAGGAGGTTTATTCGGAGGCGTTCGATCACAAGGAAGAGCTTTGTGCGCCGTATGCGTCGGTGATCGATATCGATT
>JAUZEU010000776.1 GCA_030838885.1 Bryobacterales bacterium
TCATGGATCCGCGCAATCCGGCGGTCAGCGAATCGAACGCCAACAGTTGGAGCCTGCTCACCATTCCCGGCGCCGAATTCATGGACGTAAAACAGGTGCCGCATGGCGCTGTTGCCGCGGTGACGTACTACTCGTCTTCGCTGGGGAAGTTCCGCCGCATGCACGTGTACACGCCGCCGGGTTACGAAACGGGCGGCTCACAAAAGTACCCGGTGTTCTATCTGCTGCATGGTGCTTCGGACTCGGACGAATCCTGGATTTCGGTGGGCCGCGCCAACTTCATCTTCGACAACCTGATCGCGGACAAGAAGGCGAAGCCCATGATCGTCGTGATGCCTGCCGGGCATACCAGCCAGTTCCAGACCGGAGGCCGCGGCGCTCCGCCTGTTGCCGGCGCTCCTCCGCCACGGGACGAGTTCTTTGAAGACTTTGTGGGCGACATCATGCCGTATGTCGAGAAGAACTACAGGACAGCCGCGGACCGTGCCCATCGTGCCATCGCAGGCCTTTCGATGGGCGGTAACCAGACGTTGAATGTCGCCTTCTCCCATCTGGACAAGTTTGGCTACATCGGTGTGTTCAGTTCGGGGATTCTGGGCGGTGCGGGCCCCGAAGCCTGGGAGAAAAACCATCTGGCCAACCTCGACAACGCCGGCCTGAAGAAGGGCCTGAAGGAGGTTTGGTTCAGTACGGGCGCCGACGATAGCTTAATCCCGAACAGCAAAGCGAGTGTCGAGCTGCTCAGGAAGCATGGCTTTGACGCGAGCTTTGCCGAAAGCCGGGGCGGGCACACCTGGATCAACTGGCGGAATTACCTGAACGAGTTCACCCCAACCCTGTTCCAGTAAAAGGCCGCAGGTGCTTTAATGGCCTGATGCCAAATCGCCGGCTGCTTTTCCTGCTGGTCCTGCCTCTTTGGGCAGCGCCGCCTTCCACGCTGGACCGTCAACGTCTGGTGGCTCATCTTGAGATGACGGAAAGCTGGCTGGTGGATGAGGTGAGTCACCTTTCGCCCGCCCAGCTGAAATTCCGCGCCAAACCAACTTCCTGGACCGTCCTGGACTGTGTGGAACATCTGGTTTTGGCGGAAAAGCAATATTGGGAGGCGTTTCAGAGGGCAATGGCGCAAAAGCCATCTAAGAAAGAATCGCCGTCTGAAGACATCGACCGGCTTTGGTACGGCATTGACCGGACGCAGCGGACCACCACTGTGGAGTCTGAAGTCCCCCAGGCACGGTTTACCGAGCTCGCTCCGGCGCTGGGGCAGTTCCGGGCGCTCCGAGCCACCATTCTCGACTACGCTCGAACGAATCAGGACGACTGGCGCCATCACCTGATCCCTGAGTGGGATCGCGATGGCTACCAATGGCTGCTCATGATCTCGGCTCATTCCCAGCGGCACATTCTGCAGGTTCGGGAGATCCGGCATGAGGCGGCTTTTCCGCAGTAACGCGCTGGTGAAGCATATACAGACCGTTTGAAGTGACAAAGAACGTAGTGGCTCCAGGTTTCCCGCCGGCGCCGCGCCGTCGGAGTGGCTGCGATGACACTGACAGAGAAACTTGAGCAGCGCTTCACCGGACGCCCGGCCTTTTACGTTGCCGCCCGCACGCTGAACCGGCTGTTAGGTAAACCAGCAGATCGTCAGGAAATGCCGGTCGGCTACAACCTGGCGATGCACTGGGGGCAGGGAATTCTGCCGGGCGCGGTTCGCGGTCTGATGGCCAAAAAGGGTGTGCGGGGGCCTTTTAGGTCGTTTCTGTTATGCACTCTGAGGCTGCTGAATGACCAAACGCTGGAGAATGCCAGCGGAGTGGGAGCGCCGCCCTGGACGTGGCTGGTGAATGAGCAGGTGCTGGACCTCGTCCGCAAAGGCGTGTACGCCATCGTCACAGGGATGGTCGCCGCCCGGCTCCTCCGCGGCCCTCGCGCCGCCCGTGGGCCGAGCGCTGTGCATAAATTGTGATAGCATCCCGAGGTAATAAAACACCGTACTTATGACGGCCGCGTTTGTGCGTTGGGCCTGTCAAAATGAAAGGCACCTTTATGAAATGCTCTTCGGTTTTATTCGCAGCCGCTCTCTCGGCAGTTGCGCTGCAGGCCCAGATTCCGGCTTCGCATATCGCTGAAGTCAAACAAAGATACGCGACCGTGCGCGACAACCTTCAGAAGACGGCAGAAGCTATGCCGGAAGAGAATTATGGCTTCAAACCAACGCCGGATATCCGATCTTTTGGAGAGTTGATCGCGCATGTGGCCGACGCGCAGACCGGGATTTGCGGCGGTGCGGCCGGGCAGCCGAAGCGCGGCACGGCGGCGGGAAAGAAAGCTAAGGCCGAACTGGTTGCCGCGTTGAAAGAATCGTCCGCAGCGTGCGATGCGGTCTTCGATGGCACCACGGAAGCGAACTCAGGCAGCCCTGTGAGTATGGGCCAGATGAAGGCTTCGAGGCTGGGCTTGCTGGAATACAATATGGGGCACGACCTGGAAGAGTACGGTTATCTGGCGGTCTACCTGCGCCTGAAGGGCGTGGTTCCGCCTACGTCCGCGGGCAAATAAACCAGCGGCTGAAAACCACCACCATGGTGGCGCCCAACCAGTAGATCGGGAACCCTCGGCTAGTGCTTTCAATAGGTTCGAGGCTTGTTTGGATTGGCACGCGATGTGCATCAGGCAGGGCACCATGATGATGGGTCAACGGTTCTTAATCGCCATTCCGTCCAAGTCTCTTTCTTACTGCCTCGCTGGCCTGCTGGCTGTTTCAGGCATGGCGTCGGCCCAGGATTCCGATCAACAGCCCCATCCGTGGCGGCGGGCTGCCGATCTACCTTCTGAACAGGCACCGCAAGGCCCGGTGGATCAGGATACATTTGGTCCGGATCAGGGCCCTCCGAATCAGGGGCCACCTCCGCCCCCAAACTTCTCGGCCAACCAGACGGGAAATCAGGCGCCGCCCGCTTATCAGCAGCAGTATCCGGGGCCTCCTCCCCGTGAAGCTCAGCGGGACGATCGCCACAGCATTCCTGCCACGCTGACAATTCGCCCCGGCACTTATGTGACGGTTCACGTGGACCAGTGGTTGTCGAGTGATCGCAATCAGCAGGGCGACACCTTTTTCGCCAGCCTGGCTGAACCGCTGGTAGTGGACGGTGTCGTGGTGGCACAACGCGGACAGACGGTCCGTGGCCGCGTGACCGAAGTCCAAAAGGCTGGCCGCGTGGAAGGTACGTCCAGGCTCGGCATTGAACTGACGAGCCTGACGCTGGTGGACGGGCAGCAGGTTGGCATTCAGTCCCAGATGGTGTCGCGGAATGGCCAGACTTCGGTCGGCCGCGATGCCGGTGCTGTTGCCGGCACGACCGCGCTCGGCGCAATCATCGGCGCGGGTGCGGATTATGGCCGCGGGGCTTCGATTGGCGCGGGTGCCGGGGCGGCTGCCGGCATCATTGGCGTGCTTCTCACGCGGGGCAGGCCGACTGAGATTTCTCCCGAATCGATGCTGACGTTTCAGCTGGAAGCACAGGTAACTGTCGCGACGGACCGCGCACCGCAGGCGTTCCGATATGCGTCACCCGGAGATTACGGGCGTGATTATGCTTATTCGCGCGAGCCTGCACCGAGAGCGGTTGCACCTCGTCCGGCGTACTATCCGCCCTACTATGCGCCGTATTACGGCGGCTACTATGGACCCGGCTACTACCCCTATTACGGGGGAGCTGGTTTGTCCATTTTCGTGGGCCCGCGCTACGGTGGTTATTATCGCGGGTATCGTGGGTTCCGCCGGTAATCCGGAATACACGTAAGCCCTCCAAAAAGACCGCGCCGCTTTCAACAGCGGTGCGGTCTTTTTGCATTGCTGGATCCATCAAACGAATGTATTCCGTCTGTGTGAGTATCCGAGAACGTCAGCTGCGCCGCACCGGTCCTTACGGTGTGTGATACCTTCGGAAGCCCGTGGCGGAACGCTCCGGATCGGAAATGTAATACGGGATTGATTCAGATCTGTGTGGCATCGGCGACACGGCGCCTTTAGTCGCGCTGCGCGCCCGGGTCTCGCGGGGACTCAGTTCGAATTGCGATGCAAGATGACGTCCAGGATCGGGAAGAGCAATCCTATCAGTCCCAGTATGACCCCAATTAGCCCAAGCCCGGCGGCGGTTCGCGACGCCGAGTTGGACGCTGCCCACGCCCAAACGAACTGACCAATCCACCCGACTTCAGTTATCTTGAACAGGTAGTTGCTTTCTCATTAACCCCGAGCCGGATCGCGTAATTTCGTCGATCTTGATCACTGCACGCGTCTCAGACCGCAAGCATCGTACTTCGAGCAACGCGGACTTGTCGTTAACCGATATCCTGGCAATTCGACCCTCCTCGATCGTTCCACGGTGTATTACCGGGATAGGCGCGCGATTCTCGTATACGTCCTCTTTACCAAGTTGATGAACCTCAAGTCGTACCTCATGTGCCACAGAGTGTTCTCTGCCTGAAACACTCGACCGATCACGCCTTTACAACCTTGCGCGGAGACGGATCGCCTCTGAGAATCCCATCCTTCAAATCAAGCCATGGCGGTCGGCATGGCGTCTAACGCGACAGTCCGATCATTCTTCTCAGCCTGCTCTGCGTACCCGCTTGGACTTCCACAGTATCCCCCCTGCTTTGAGAGATTCTCTTCTCGAGGAATTGCAGGTCTACCCTGTCAGGAGCAACGCCACCTCGGTGGCTGCATTCACCGGAGCGTTCAGGATCCATTGGTGATGGAATAACTACTGCGATTTCGCCCCAATCCAGCAACCAAACGACTTCCCGGTCGTCTAAGCTTCCGAATCATCTATGGACACGCTTCTGAAAGATCTGCGCCATGCGCTTCGTATGTTCCGGCGCAGCCCGGGATTCACACTGGCTGCTACTGCCGCACTGGCGCTTGGCATCGGGGCGAACACTGCGATCTTCTCGGTGGTGAACACGGTTCTGCTGAAGCCTCTCTCGTATCCGGATCCCGGCCGCATTGTGCAGTTTCTGAATACCTCGCCGCAGGGTTCCGGCAGCGGCGCTTCTGCCACGAAGTTTAACAACTGGCGATCTCAAACAAACGTATTCCAGGATGCCGCCGCGTATGACGGGGGAGGCGCGGGAGTGAACGTGACGGGCGGCTCTTACCCCGAGCAGATCCGGGCCGTCCACGTGACAGCAAATTACTTCCGCCTGTTTGGCGCGCCTGTTATGTTCGGCCGGACTTTCACGCAGGAGGAAGATCTTCCTCGCGGCGGCAAATTTCTCGTGCTCAGTTATGGCCTGTGGAAGCGGCGTTTTGGAGGCGATTCGCAGATTCTGGGAAAGAGCATCGACCTGAGCGGCGATCCGCACACGATCATCGGGGTGATCGGGCGCGATTTCGATACAGACCCGGTCGCAGATGCCTGGCTGCCGTTTCAGTTCGATCCGAACAGCGACGACCAGGCGCATTACTTCAATGCCGCAGCCCGGCTCAAGCCCGGTGTCACTCTGGCGCACGCAAACGAGCAGATGAAACTGGCATCCGCGGAGTTCCATCGCCGCTACCCTCGCACGAATGCGAAGCAGGGCTTCGCAGTAGAACCGCTGTCCGATCGGATCGTCCGGAACGTGAAATCGTCGCTCCTTATCCTGACGGGAGCAGTCAGCTTTGTCCTGCTAATCGCCTGCGCGAACGTGGCGAATCTGATGCTGGTACGCGCCACCGGCCGAAAACGCGAAATCGCCATTCGTGCGGCCCTGGGCGCCGGGCGGGGGCGGATTATCCGTCAGCTGTTGACGGAAAGCGTTCTTCTGTTTCTGGCAGGCGGAGCTGCGGGGTTACTGGTCGGGATCATCGGGGTACGCGCCCTGCTGGCGGTCAATCCGGGGAATATCCCGCGCATCGGGGAGAACGGGACCAGCGTCGCCCTCGACTGGCATGTCTGTCTTTTCACCATCGGCGTTTCATTGCTGACCGGCATTCTCTTCGGGCTCATTCCCGCCCTCGGCGTGTCCCGCGCCGACCTCAGTTCAACGATCAAGGAAAGCGGTTCCCGAACCGGCACAGGGCTGCGCCACAACAAGACCCGCTCCGCCCTCGTGGTGAGCGAAATGGCGCTTGCTCTGGTGCTGCTGTGCGGCGCGGCGCTGCTGATCCGAACCTTCATCGCACTGCGGACAGTGGACCCGGGCTTCAAGCCCCACAACGTCTTGACAATGAAGATATCGCTGAGCGGCCCGCGATTTCAAAAGACGGCCGGTGTGGCTGAACTGCTCCGTAATGTGACTGAGCATATCAATGCTCTGCCTGGGGTGGTGACGGCCGGAGCCTCCTGCTGTTTGCCTCTTGAGGGCGGTTTTGGTCTTCCGTTTCTCATCGAAGGACGGGCGCTGGCGGCCGGAGAACAGGATCACGGCGGCAGCGGCTACATTCCGATGGCGCCGGGGTTTTTCGAAGCTTTCAAAATTCCGGTGCTTCGTGGGCGTTCTTTTAGCTTTCGCGATGACGGCGCGTCCCCACCGGTGGCAATCATCAATGAAGTGATGGCCCGGCGCTTTTGGCCAAAGGGGGATCCGCTGACGGACCGGGTCGTGATCGGCAAAGGTGTGGGACCGGAGTTTGAGGATGCTCCACGACAGATTATCGGGGTTGTCGGGAACATCCGGGACGGCGGTCTGAACGAAGAGCCTGGCCCCACAATCTATATTCCGACCATGCAGATGCCGGACGGTCTTACGGCGCTCAATTCGCGGGTTTCCAGCACGAACTTCATCGTGCGGACGCGCGTGGACCCGTATTCGCTGAGTCGTCCCATCAGGGAAGAGCTGCAGAAGGCGAGCGGCGGTTTGCCGGTGGCTCAGATCCGGTCCATGGAGGACGTCGTCTCGCGATCCACGGCGCGCGCGGATTTCAATATGCTGCTGCTGACGGTTTTCGGCTGTTCCGCGCTGCTGCTTGCAGCCATCGGAATTTATGGTCTGATGGCGTATACGGTGCAGCAGGGGACCCAGGAAATCGGGATCCGGATGGCGCTGGGCGCGGGGCGGTCCGGGGTGCGTAACATGATTGTGCTCCAGGGCATGCGTCTGGTGTGGGCAGGGGCGGTGCTGGGGTTGATAGCAGCGTTCGCCCTGACACGGCTGATCGCGAGCTTCCTCTTCGGGGTAAAGGCGTGGGATCCGCTGGTTTTTATCAGCGTGCCTTTGATTTTGAGTGCTGTCGCGCTGATCGCGGTGTGGTTGCCGGCCCGCCGGGCCACGAAGGTGGACCCGATGCACGCGCTCCGGTACGAATAGCTCAGGGGAGAGTGGCGGCCCAGGTTGCCAGACGGATATCCTCCGCCTGAGGAAGGCCGCTCAGGGCGATGGCGCCGACCACCTGACCACTTCGCCAGATGGGAACGCCGCCGCCCCAGCCAACGAATCGTTCGTCGCCGAAATAGGCGATATCGAAGCCCTTTTCCGGGTGCCTGACTTTCTGGCCGATTTCTTCGGACGATTTGCGCTCTCGCGCGGCCGTGTATGCCTTATTCGCGGCGATCCGGATGGACGACACGGGCGCGCCGTCCATCCGGGCGAAGGCGATCAGTTCGCCATAGGGGTCCGCGACGGCGATGACTGCGGCGCCACCGGTTTTTTCGACCTCGGCGATGATCGAGTCGATCATCCGGCGCGCCTCAGAGTACTGAATTATGTCGATCGATCGCATATTTGCCTGGAGAAGCCAGCATCTCACAGCTACCGGTGCTCACCCTGTTCGCATCCACGCTAAAATGGAATTTACCCCTATTATGGTCGACGCATTACTCGCCAAGGTTTTTGGCACACGGAACGAGCGCGAGATCAAAGCGATGCGACCCACCATCGCAGCGATCAATGATCTCGAATCATCCATCCAGCAACTCTCCGATATCGATCTCGCGGCTAAAACGATTGAGTTCAAAGAACGTCTGCAGCGTGGGGCCTCTCTTGATGACCTGCTGATTGAGGCGTTCGCGGTGGCGCGCGAAGCCGGCAAACGCGTGCTGAATATGCGCCACTTTGACGTTCAGCTGATCGGCGGCATGGTGCTGCACAAGGGCCAGATCGCTGAAATGAAAACCGGCGAAGGCAAAACGCTGGTGGCGACCGCTCCGGTTTATCTGAATGCGCTGGCAGGCAAGGGCGTTCACGTTATCACGGTGAATGATTACCTGGCAAAACGCGACGCCGAGTGGATGGGCCGGCTGTACAAATTCCTGGGGCTGACCGTCGGCATTATCGTTCACGATCTGGACGATCAGGAACGGCAGGAAGCCTACGGGGCAGATATCACTTACGGAACGAACAACGAATTCGGGTTCGATTACCTTCGCGACAACATGAAGTTCAGTATCCGGAACTGCGTGCAGCGCGGGCATAATTTCGCGATCGTCGACGAAGTGGATTCGATCCTTGTGGACGAGGCGCGGACCCCGCTGATTATTTCCGGTCCCAGTGAAGAGTCCACCGACAAGTACTACAAAGCCAATAAGGTCATCCCGCACCTGATTCGCGGTGAAGTGATCGAGGGCAAGGAACCGGGCGAGAAGTACACAACGGGCGACTATACGGTGGACGAGAAGCACCGTTCCTGCGCGCTGACCGAAGAAGGCGTTCTGAAGGTGGAGCGGTTGCTGGGTATCGGCAACATGTATGAGCCGCAGAACGTGGAGTGGAATCACCACATTCAGCAGTCGCTGAAGGCTCACGTCATTTTCCAGCGCGACAAAGACTATGTGGTGAAGGACGGCGAAGTCATCATCGTCGACGAATTTACGGGCCGTTTGATGCCGGGTCGGCGGTGGAGCGACGGGCTGCATCAGTCTGTGGAAGCGAAGGAGGGCGTGAAGATCGAGAAGGAGAACCAGACTCTCGCGACCATCACGTTCCAGAATTACTTCCGCATGTATAACAAGCTGGCCGGTATGACGGGTACTGCGGAAACAGAAGCGGCGGAATTCCAGAAGATCTACAAACTGGACGTGACGGTGATTCCGACCAACCGGTCGATGATTCGCATCGAGAACCAGGACGTGGTTTTCCGGACCGAAGACGAGAAGTTCCGCAACGCCGCGAAGGAAATCAAAGAGTTCAACGAACGCGGGCAGCCGGTGCTGGTGGGAACGATTTCGGTGGAGAAGTCGGAACGGCTGGCGGCGATGCTGAAGAAGATGGGCGTGAAGCATGAAGTGCTGAACGCCAAAAATCACGAGCGCGAAGCGATGATCGTGGCCCAGGCGGGCCGCAAGGGCGGGGTCACAGTTTCGACCAACATGGCGGGCCGCGGTACCGATATTCTGCTGGGCGGGAATGCTGAAGCGATGGCGCGCGACATTCTGCGGAAGCAGGGTAAGGACGCGGACCGCGAAGAGTTCAAGGCTGACTGGGAGAGGACTCTCGCCGAGGTAAAGGCGGAGTGCCTGGTTGAGCACGACGAGGTGGT
>JAUZEU010000796.1 GCA_030838885.1 Bryobacterales bacterium
CGGACCGACATGATCGCGAAAGTCGAAAAGCTTTATGATGAGAAGATTGCGGCGGGCCTGCTGCCGCAGCGGCGGATGGGTGAACCCCATGACATCGCGCGGGTGGTTCGGGCAATTGCAAACGGCCATCTCGATTACTGCGCCGGACAGGTGATTAACGCAGATGGCGGCTTTCACCTGCGGTCGCTCTGACCCGGACGAACTCCGGAGGTAAACCCGCCAGGTGATATCCTGATGGTTTCGACCCACTCACGTTTTTCGATTCAATCATCCGAGGTAAATCCGAATTGGCATTAGTTGAAGGCTGCAAGCACGAGCTTGAAATCTCGATTCCTGGCGAGGCAGTCGAGCAAGAAACGAAGACCGTTACAGAACGCTTCCGGCAGCGGGCTCAGTTAAAGGGCTTTCGCGCAGGAAAAGCGCCCGTTTCCCTGGTCCGCCAGAACTTTGGCAGCGACATCCGGCAAAAGGTGCTTGAAAACCTGGTTCCGAAGTTTCTCGACGCAAAGATCGGCGAAGAACACCTTCGAGTGGTGGGCACACCCAACATCAGCGACGTTCATTTCCACGAAGGAGAGTCGCTGCATTTCAAAGCGCAGTTCGAAGTCTTCCCCGAATTTGAACTGAACGACTATCGGGGAGTTGAAACTCCTTACGCAGAACCCCAGGTTTCCGATGAAGACATCGCGAAACGGATTGAAGAACTCCGTGAGACGAAAGCCACTTACGCGAACGAAGAGCCCCGGCCTATCGTGACCGGCGACTACGCGGTGGTTGCGCTGGAGAGCCTTTCCGGCACCGATGAACCCGTCAAAGCGGACGAAGTGCAGGTGCTCATCGGCGGGCCCGAAACCATGGCCGGCTTCACTGAGCATCTGACTGGCGCTTCCCCCGGAGATGAGAAGGAATTCGACGTCACCTATCCGGATGACTACGGGCGCGAGCAACTGGCTGGCAAGACCGTGCGCTTCCACGTCACAGTTAAGGGCGTTCGCCGTAAGGAATTGCCCGAAGTAAACGACGATTTCGCGCAGGATCTCGGTGATTTCCGCACCGTCGACGAACTGAGAGAAGCGGTTCGCAAATCCATCTTCGCCCAGCGTCAGATGGAAGCGCAGCGCACCGCCAAAGACAAACTGGTAGACAAACTCGTGGACGCCAACATGTTCGCCGTGCCCACTGTCTTCGTGGACCGTCAGATTGAAAATCGGGTGGAACAGCGTCTGCGCGCACTTGCGCAGGAAGGCGTTGATCCGAGCTCATTCAATCTCGATTGGGCAAAGATCAAAGAGGCCCAGCGTGACCAGGCGACCCGCGAAGTCCGTGCTTCCCTGATCCTCGGCCGTGTCGCCGAACGGGAAGCCATTGTTGCGACAAACGAGGAAGTGGACGCCGAAGTGGACCGGATCGCGAGACAGGAACGCGAAGCTGTTGCCGTCACCCGGAAAAAGCTGCTGGAAAACGGCACGCTGGAACGTATCGCGTCCCATATCCAAACCGAGAAGACGCTCAACTTCCTGTTCGACAACGCGACGAAGACCGTGCCGCTTCCCGAGCCGGAACCCACTGCCCTGGAAACCAGCGAAGACACACCCGCCGCGGAATAGGTCTCAAATCCGGACGGTCGGGCGCAAGCCGGGCCGTCCCCCGCGTTTAGTGAGCCTGACGGCTGATTCAGGTCTTTTGCCACACCGCCACTGTTTCAGCAAATGCCAATTACCGTTCGGAGTCTTCTGATTTATCGGCCCTCCAGAGGCTCCTCGCTTTAGCCAGGGCTTGATCCGCGATAATTCTGCCTACAGCTCTCCCGGCCAGATCAGCAGTCTCGAAATGAATCCCGCCATATCATCGCGAAATACCGGCTTCGTTTGCGGCATCGGTAAATGTATTCCACCTAAGAGTAACCGTGGATGCCGGGGTCCGGCCGGGTTCAATTTTTGAGCTGCCCGGGAGAAATGTGGCCGAATTTTCGAAGTCATCACTGCCGGCAAACAACTTCAGGATCTCGGCGCCGGCTGCACTGAAGGTGCTGTGTCCCGAAATAAACTCCGGAAACGGCGGAGTCGGGAAAGTGTTCGCCTGATAGGGTATCCAGCTGCCGCCATCCATGGTTACGATTCCAGCGTACGGTCCTCCCCACGCGCGAACCTGTTGCCCATGAAAAAGGAAAGGGATCGCGGTGACCGGCCGCACAGAATCGAATTCCCGCTTGGCATCCCAGGTCACAATACTCGCGTCCAGAAGCGCGTTATTCAGAGCAAAGAACAATTTGACGTCACTGGCCAGGCGATGATGGTCTCTCGCTGAAACAAATTGTGCAAACAAGTTCCAATGGCCCGGCGGCAGTTCCGACTGCGGACCATCGGCCCAGTATTCGGCTATCATCTTTTGCGCATCGGTCAAATTGGCACTGATCGTGATTAAGTCCCTCGCTTGTTGAAGGAACCCAGCGGAGCCGAGAAGCGCGGGAGCTGACCGCGCGAGAATAGGCCGGAACTGACCAGCGGATGTAAGCGCAAAGGGGGTCGTCTTGTTCCAGTGAGGTGCTACGAAGGCCTGGATGATGAACTTGCCTGTGCCGTCAAAATACTGCAGCGGCTGCCAGCGATTCACGCTATCCACCATAGCCGGATTCACCGGGACGGTCGTCGGAAGGTTGACTGCGGCATATGCCGTGTAGTCGGCATAAGGGACGCCGCCAGGCGTCAGATTTCCTGATTGGTTGGAGCCGTCGTTATGTCGGAAGTTCAAGACAGCTGCGCAAGCCAGATTTCCCACGCCGCTGGGCGTAGTCGGATCGGTAGATGTATCGTTCGGGTTATATCCAAGTCTAGCCATCAGGGGGGCGAACACTTCCGTTTTGTCTCCCGGAAAAAGGTCGACGGCCGCCCGATACGCAGCGAAACTGATAGCTTTTCTCTCGTTGGCGTTGCTGCGTTGTTTCTCAGGCCGTCGCAGGCGCGTGCCGAGTTGGGTACCCACGGCATTTTCGTCATACGCGGCCCACGCGTCATAGATGCAGGTGTGTACGATCGCAAGTGCGCGCGCGACTATTGGCGGGCCAGGTTTCGAATCGCGCACTCCCTGTAAGACAGCGTTGTTCCATTGGATTACAACATTTGGAATGATCTCCTGTGACCATGGAATGATCTCCTGTGACCAGACCTGTGTCGAACCCAGAGCCATCATGGAAACTGCTAAGAAAGGCAGTACAGAACGCGACACGTTGAATCGCATGCTTCGAACTTTTCGTCGGATGTTCATGTTTCATCTCCAGGGAATCGGCAGGCCCGGACCATACCGGGCCTGCCCTGAATCAAGTGAAAGGTTTCCAGCTTGGCTCACTTTTTAGTAGCAGGTTAGTCGTCTGCCTTCTTAAGCTTGAACATCATCGAAGATTGCGGCCTCCGGTCTTACTGGTTCCGAGATTTATTTCGTGAACCTGCCCGGTGCACCGCTGTAGAGCCCGGTGCCGCCGATGAGGGCTCGTTCCACAGTCGCAAAGAGATTTGCGCCAGGTCCATTGACCAGTAGGAGTCGCTTGTCATCGGGAACAGAACACAATTCGGTGACGAAGGAAAATACAGGGGTAATAACATCCGCGGAACTGATCAGCGCAGCGGCGCGGCATCTTATTTCCCTATACCGCCTGGAGCGTTAGGATCGTTTGCTGCGAACCCGGAAGGAATTGTGTTGGCCGGAAAATCGTGCCATCGAAGACTAGTGTGTCTCCGCGGAACTGCACATCCTTGGGTTGGTTCGGATTGGCGGCGTTAACCAGAAGCGTCGCAAGGTCAAGCGCGACGTCGATGGTGAACGGTCTTTGCGT
>JAUZEU010000820.1 GCA_030838885.1 Bryobacterales bacterium
ATGGGCACCGCACATGATTGTTGGAAGGCTTGTGAACACCGCGGAAGGTCATCATCGCGCGGCCTCCAGCAGTGACTGGAACTGACGCGCATCGCCGCCCTGGACGAAGAAACCATTTGGATCCTGCCCGTCCGGCATGGAGACGCGTCGAGCCGAGACGCCCTGTGCCCAGAGACGACGAGATATCTGTTGCGCCGCCTGCTGGCCACTGCCGTCTGTGTCGGCATCAAAGGCCAGATACACCGTCCGCGCGCCATCGCATAGCTGGAGAAACTGGCGTGCATTCAGATGATTTCCCAACGAGCAGGTGACGTTGTGAAAACCTGCCTGCCACAACACTGCATAGTCGAACAGGCCTTCCACGAGAATGATCTCCGGGAAACGCCGGACTTGCTCCCATGCGTATAGTCCGCCTTTGCTGGCCGGCAGAAACCGGTGTGGGGGCGCCGAATCCTGGATGCTGCGGCCATAGAGATTGCCTTCGAGCGGAAAGACGATGCGGTGGATATAGGCATCGCAACCGTTGGCGTCCACAAGGCCAGCCTGCCGAACCGCCGGAAGCGGGAAGCCCAACTGATTCAGCCATGCCCGGAGGCAGCGGCCGGGCGCATAGCCGATGCGCATGTGTTCGATGATTTCGGGGACGTGAAGCCCGCGTCGCTCCAGGTAAGCAACCGCTTCGCGATGCTGGGATAACTGCATGCGATAGAAGTTAGTAACTTCTTCCAGCAGCGGTGTCACTCCACACCACTCGCGGAGCAGGGCCACGGCCTGCGTAAACTTCACCTGGTGATACAACTCGGCGAAACGGATCACGTCGCCGCCGCGCGTGCAGCCGTAACAGTAAAACAGGTTCTGGCCGGGGTCCACCAGAAAGCTGGGCTTGTGATCGGTGTGCAGCGGACACAACCCCATAAGACGTCCGCCGCGAATGCTGCGGGCTGGTTGCCAATCGTGTGCTTGCAGGTAATCCAGCAGCGGGATCTGCTGTTTCAGCTCATCGATAATCTTTCGATTCATGAACTGTCTGCCTCCACGGGCAGAATACGGCTGATCGCGCTCCAATCCCAGGCAAGGATGGTGGGTGGGCGCGGAGTGTTCCATCCCGCTGCCTGCCACATCTTGCTCGTCAGAAGGACCGCAACGAGGAACAGTTGCCAGGACCAACGCCCCACCGTGGACGGGTCCGGTAATCGGTTTGGATCTTTGACATCGGGAACCGATTGTTCCCAACTGCCTGCTTCGCGCGCCGACTCCCATGCTTGTTGTCGGCAACGAAGGCTGTAATGGCCATAGGGCGGCGACCATGCGGGCAGCACGGTGAATGTTTTCCGGCAGGGTGCGCATCGACCGCGGCGAATCCAGATCCAATCGTGCTGCTGGTCGTGCGCTTGTTTACGCCGACGCCCGTGACCGATGATGGTGTGGTTGCCGCAGAGCGGGCATCGCCTCGGCAGCAATCGCAGCGGGATTGCCGTTACCCCGGATCGGTGTTGTCTTTCGTCTCCGGCAGTGCGATAAAGAGAATCAGGACTGGCGTGAAGGCCCGCCGCTGACCGTCCTCTGCCAAAGTTCCGATCTGCCGGCCAGGCCTTCACCCTCCGGTAAATTCAGTTTCAGACGAAAGAAGAATACAGCCTCCTGCTGCCGACCGCGAGCCCTACCACAACATTGGCCGGTTTAAAACGACAAACCGTCAACTTGGATTTGTACTCTGCGGCGTCACCGAGGACAGAGACTCGATGGCCAGATCTTAGCATCGGGCTATACTGCCGAGTGAAAGTTCGAATCCTGCCCGGGACCGCCGGAGGTCAAATGCAGTCTCCCGACATTACTGAACCTTTTCCCAATAAGCATCTGAATCGAGGAGTTCGATGATGCCCCGAGCAGCAATCAGGCCGAAACCCTTTCCACGATGTTCCGGCTCGATTTTGATGTTGTCCAAAAACAGGAGTTCCGGTCCCAGCGGTCCGAACTCATCCTGAACCCACTCCGCCCAGCCGTTCTTACGATCATCGAACAAGAGCAAGCATTCCGTTGTCTCCCTCGAAACCGAATACGCGACTTCCGACCACAACACTCCCTTTTGCCAAGCGGGGCCGAGGAGAAAACGGTGGGCAAGCCACTCTCCGGCAGGCACCAATTCCTCTGCGTCGGGATCTCGGGGATCCTGGACCATGATTTGCCCGCCGAGCGCGACCGAGTAATCGGACGGATCGCAGGCCGTGCACGCCCAGGCACTGCATTCAATCTCAAGCTGGACGAGCGGAATCTCGCCCTCCGCAGCGTCCGTATTCGGCGTAATCTTCTCTAACGTACTTGCTTTCATCTGATTCATGCCTCCATTAGCGACAAACTGCATCGAGCAACAATCCGCAAACCGCCAGAAACGCCACGCGGGCTCCGGGGCCGAGGACTTCCAACCAAAACAGAAACGTCCACATCAGGAAACTCCTCTCACCAACTCCTGCCGACCCACGCGCCAAAACTGAAGAGCGCGAGCGCAAGCGAACTGACGATCACGAACCACCCAGCCACTGTTTTCGGGCGCATGTCGCCGGTGCTGCAGACCGGCTGATGCGCAACCGATGTCTTCGCGAACTCCTCTCGCATCGCCACACCGCAGTCCCGGACTTCCTGCGCGAGGATGCCCCCGGCACGAATCTGAACCTTGTCCACCGCCACTTCGAAATCCCGCGCCGCCGCCTGCATCTGTTGCAAGACCTGATTGACGGCCTGCTCGAAGACCATCCGGTTCAGCGTCACAACCGCGAGCATCGGGTCGTCCGGATCGATGCGGATTCCATGCTGGGCGGAGACTTCCGCCGCAACGCGTTTCAGGTCGATCGCTGGCAATGGTCCGGTCATCTCAGAACGGCACCCTGTCGAGTTGCTCGAAGAGATCCCGCTGCACGATCTTCAGGCGCTGCTTCGCCATGATCGGAAGCTTCGCGGCGGCAATGGCCTCATGGAAGGTCAGCTTGGCGGCGATCATCTCTTCCACATCGCGGCCAAATGTATCCTGATTGCGCTTCGAGAAGATCACGGCGCCGCGGACCTTGTCGGCGTTCTCGCGATACGCTGTCATGTCCGAAAACTTTTTTCCCTCGGCCTCGACGCGGCCAAAATATTCGTTCACCCAGACCACGATGTTCCGCTCGGCGGTCGTCTGTGCCAGTTCGTGGAAACCGTTCAGGGTGTCGAGCAGAGCTTGCCCACCGGTGATCACGGTGTGGACGTACACCTTGCGTCCGTGCTGCCGGAGGTAATCGAGCGCGTTGTTCTCCAGCAGGTAATGCCAGAGCGGCAGAAAGGTGGACGCCCCGTTATCCACCACGAAGGTGGCGCTCTCTTCAACCAGGAAGCGCTCCATCAGGGAATCGAAGGCGCGCTGTTCGATGCGGTTGTGCTCGTCGCGCAGATTCAGCCGGTCCGCCGACAGCGCCGCGTATTGCGCGAAGGTGCGATTCACCGGGTCCGTATCGATGCAGCGGACCTCACCCCCCTTTTCGGTCAGATACTGCGCGAGGACGGACGCGACGAGGCTCTTGCCGACGCCGCCCTTCCCCTGCAGTGTGAGGTGAATCGCGCCGGTGGGCCCGGCGCCGTTGGTGTCGTTTGCGTTCAGGGCTTTCGCCATAGTCTCCCTTCCAGTCAGATCAGCTTTGTCACGTCGGGTTCGGAGTTGTATTGGAAGCCGGAACTCCGGTTCTGCCGCTCGCGGATATTGGAGAGCGGGTCATTGGGCGCGGGCGCCAGCGCGCTGTTGGGCGAAACCGGCGCCGCAGGATCGGAGGCGCGCCGGGAATCCGATATCGCCGGTGACGGTTCAGCGAGCGCGGCGGCCTGATCGCGACGCCTCATCTGGCTGATGTAGTCCGAAAGGCGCGCGTACCCGATGTCGATTCCGATCTCGTTGAGCCAGGTCCAGATGTCGCGCAGGCTGTGTCCGGCCTCGAACAGGGCTCTGATGTCGGGCCACGCCTGCCGGATTTGGCCGGCTTTGGTGCGTGGTTTCTCCCCGAGTCGGGCGCGGAGCCGGGAAAGGTCCAGTTTGTTCTTTGCGATGTGATCCAAGCGGCCTCACCCGGTAGGCCGCGGAAAAGGTGGATCGTGACAGACGCTTTCACGAATTTCGCGAAATATTTCGGAAGGTTTCAGAATGCCGGCGTCGGAGGCATCCGGTTTCAGAATGTTTCGGTTGTTTGCCGGTTTGTTTCGGTCCGGAGCGGGCAACGAAGGCTATGCGGGCAAAAAAGGCGGGTAGTGGAACATAAAGGGTTGTTGCACGGTCTTGGTTGTTTCCGCCCGGATCTGTTTGACTTACAAGGGCTTGCGAGTTCAACGGAACCGGCGATTCGTTTAACATCCGTTAGACGGTCAATGTCACGGGCTGGTCCGCCCCCGGCTTACCGGTAGGAAGCTGATGATGGCCAGACAGAAGGTCCGCACGCGGGCGGCGCGACTGGAACCGGAACTCGATAAGCGAATCGAGCGGGCGACCAGGGAGGGAGGCTTCTCCAGCCCGAGCGCGTTCATTCGGGCGGCGATCGAGCGGGAACTGGAGGGGCGCGAGAGCGGGGTAGACGCCGCCGAGGAGCGGATCGCGGCGGGGCTGGACCGCGTAGCCCGTGAGATCCGGGGCGTCAAGCTGGGCCAGCAAGCTCTGTTCGCGTTCGTCGATTCGCTGGTGAAGACGCTCTTGACCTGTGTTGCGGAGCCGCCGCGGGACGCGTATGAGCAGGCAGTCGCCCGTGGAAGGGCTCGGTATGACCGTTTCCTGAAGAGCGTCGGCGCGGGGATGGCGGGCGACTCCCATGCCGCGATGGCGGAACTGGTGAAGCGTGGCGAAGAAAACTAAGAACGTGCCGGACCGGGACGGCGAGTTCCGGTTGCGTCCAAACCGCCCGCACGCAGGCGGGCAAAGTGAGGCGCGCGCGTGGTCCACGGCGCTGCGGACAGTTCTACGGTATGCGGGGACCTCGCGGCGTTCAAAGGCGAAGACGGGTCGTGGCTCCGGTGGGGCTGCGCGGAAGCAATTCAACCAGCGATGTGCCGTCCGCACCATGTATTCGGCCAACAAAAGGCCGGGTCAATGGCGGGCTCATGGTATTTACATCGGCCGCGAAAGTGGCGCCGGATCGGTTCTTGGTTCGGCCATGGCCGCCGGGGAGAATGGCGGAAATCGCCCGCCTGAGCCGGGAAAGGAACTGGAGCGCTGGCAGCAGGTGGGGGACCCGCGGATGTGGAAGCTGATCGTATCGCCGGAGTTTGGCGAGCGGGTCGATTTGGAGCGGCTGACCCGGGAATTGATGGCGCGAATGGAGAAGGATCTCGGGACGAAGCTGGAGTGGGTCGCGGTGACGCATTTCAACACCGAGCATCCCCATGTTCATGTTGCGCTACGTGGGATCAGGGATGACAAATCCGCGCTGGAGTTGCCACGTGACTACGTTCGCCACGGCATTCGCGGCATTGCGGAGGATTTGTGCACGCGGCAGCTGGGGCACCGTAATCAGCTGAACGCGATTGAGGCGGAACGCCGGGAAATTCACGAGCGCCGGTTCACGTCGTTGGACCGGGCGATCGACCGGGCGAACTCGGCTGAGCTGGAGCATTCAGGTTCAACCGCTGAGCACTCAGTTGTCCGACGTCCAGCCGAAACCGCCGGCCGCGCCCGAGAGCAGCACATTGACGCACGTTTGCTGGTACTTCGGCAGATGGGACTGGCGGAACCGGCTGGGCCACGCGAGTGGCTGGTCCGCCGCGACTTCGAAACGGTGCTCCGCGCGATGCAGAGAACTGGGGACCGGCAGAAAATGCTCGCGTCGCACGGAGCGCTAGTTTCTGATGAACGGTTGCCACTCGTTGTGATGGACATGCGAAAGCTGACTGCTGTCGAAGGCAGAGTGCTGGCGCACGGGGAGGAGGAGGACGGCCGCGGCGCTGGGCGCCATTACATGTTGCTGGAGGGCACCGACGCGAAAGTTCATCTGATTTACTACACTCCCGAGATGGAAGTCGCACGCAGCCGCGGGAAACTTCGGGTTAACTCTTTCATCCGGATACAAAAGGAATTTGAAAACGGGCAGCCTGAACTGAAGGTAGAGAGTTATGGCGACTCGGAGCGGCTGCTACAAAACAGGCGGCACCTCGAAAAGCGCGCCAAAGCGTCCCTGAAGCAGGAGGGCAAACCCGAAAGCTGCTGGGGAGGTTGGTTGGGCCGCTATCAGGACGCAATCAACAAAACAAGGGCGAACCAGACTGGATTGTCATCTTCGCGCCTCCACAGGGAAGAACGCTAGCGGGCTGACCGGGAGCGGGGTGACGTTTGACTGATTCCATGGGCAACGCCGGGCGGCTATCCTTCGCATTTCTGGATTTCTGGAAACTATCCAAGTGCGACGGCAGTTAGGCAAGATGCCGCCCGCGTGGCAAATTCTCGATGCCGCGACTAGCGCCATGTCGCACTCTCTAAAAGCGCTGTTCTCTGGGTTCAATCTCCGAATGCCGGGCCATTCGCCAAGAGAACGGATACAGGATAGCTCTCAATCCCGGCATATTTTCGCCCCCTGCTAAGCAGCCATGCTCCGGCAATACAGTGAGCTTTCGGCAGTTAACCGGCCAACTTCGGCGAACGAGGCTGTTTGGTCGGAACCGCGATATTCTTTTCCAGTCGGGATTTTCTTCGGGAGGTGAAGGCCCCGCCTGCGCGTTCGAATCCTGGCAAGGTCAACGTGACCAGCGG
>JAUZEU010000011.1 GCA_030838885.1 Bryobacterales bacterium
TCATGGCGCAACATGACGTCTTCAAGAACAATCCCGCTACGGACAGGCGCGAGCGCCAGTGCATCAGGTCGCTCGACTACCTCCGCAGGCGTGTCCAGGATCTCAAAGATCCGGCGCAGCGATACGCGGGTCGAAGCGAGGCTCGCCGAGAGGCCCATCATATTCTGGACCGGCGACAAGAGGCGGGTGTGATACGCCATGAAGGCCACAAGAGTCCCGATGGTCATTGTGCCGTCGATGATCATCTTGCCGCCGTAAAGGAATACCAGGGATGTCGATACCGTAAGGATTGTTCCCGGCAGAGCGCCCGAAAGGAATGCTGTCATCTGCAACCGCAGCAGCGTGTCGACAAAAGCGCTGTTCCGCTTTCCAAAGCGCCCCGATTCATATTCGCCGGCGTTTGCGGCGATTACCGACCTCATGCCAATCAGGGTCTCAACAAAAAGGCTCCCCACGTCGGCGGCGCGCTCCCGCAGTTCCTGTGTGAACGAAGTGATTTTCCGCTGGTAGTGAGTGAACGTATAGATGCAAAGCGGGAGAAGGACAACGCTGAGAAGGAACAACTTCCAATTGAGCCACAGCATCATTCCGACGCTGCCAATCAAGAAAACGACATTACTGAGCACCGACAGAAGGGAATCGGCGGAAACACGCTGCACTTCGCTGATATCGTTGTTCAGCCTTGAGACCAGATCGCCCAGCCGCCATTTGGCGTAGAAGCGCGGCGAAAGCGTCTGAAGGTGGCGGTACAACGCTAGTCTCATATCGAAGAGCATCGCCGCCGAGACACGCACGTACTGGTAACTCGAAAGGATGTTCAGTGCGAATCCCAGCACCGTGGTCGCGAACATCAGTCCTGCGACCTCCCACAGCGATGTCCAGTCCCGATGCAGCAGAGCGCCGTCAATTAACAGCTTTGAGATGAAGGGCTGGGTGAGACCAAGAAGGGTAGCGGCGAGGCTTATGCCGAGTATGCCGGAAAGACGGCCCGCGTAGGGCCGGACAAAAATTCGAAGACGACCATATTCTCCCCAGCTTATAGCTGGCTGAGAGGGAGGTTTGTCTTCGGTTAGCGGGGCTGCCTGATGCAATAGATAGCTCATTGCGGCGTAGATCTCGAAAAATGGGCCGGCAGCCCTGAGCGGCGGATCCGGCCATATCGGTTGCGTCGCACCGTTACACAACAACTCATTTTGCCGAGAGCGTTATGAGGTTGGTCGTTGTGTCTTTGTTGAGGTAGATCAACTTGCGTGACTTCAAAGTTTCGGCGTCGAAGACTTCGAGCGTTGAGCCTGCCCCGTACAGGTAAAGTTTCTTCCCATCGCCACTCATCCCGAACTTGAAAGTCGGACGCGCTTCAAAGGGGACCTTTTTGATCACTTTACGGTTGACCACGTCCCAAACCCACCATTCCGTATCGCGGTTTCCACCCACGCCGCTGAACATGATGGAAAAGCCGCGCGTGTGGTCCGGGGAAACCAAAAAACCCAACGTCGGCAGCGCTCGGCCGATCGGCGTGAAACTCGATTTGTGTGTCGTCAGGTCGAGAGATGCCAGCCCGATGGTTCCCTTGTGGACAATGGGGTCCACGGTGGTGAAGACAGAAGTAATCACATTGCCCTCGTTGTACGGATCGTCCGGCGGATTCAGGCGGTAAGGAGAAGCCCCGGCGTATTCCGGCTGGGACATCTCGATGCGGTCAACCTGTTTGAAGGTCGCGAGGTCGAACACAAGAACGTCTTCCTGGAAGACATACAGCAACTTACCGTCTGGAGAAACCTTGTAGCTGGCGGCGAACCCGAAGCCCTGATCCATCTCCGGCGGAAAAGGGAAGGCTTTGGCAATCCTCTGGCTTTGGAGATCGATCACCACGAACTGTGCAGGTTCAATGCGGTAGTAGTCGGTCTCTCGCACTGAAGCGCGCATGGTCGCGTACAGATAACGTCCGGTCGGGTCCACAGCCAGCCCGGTTCCTCCCGCCCGTGGTATGCGCGGACGGCTCTTCTCGTCGGAGAGGCTGAAGTGGCTGAGCATCTTCCGGGCGGCGAGGTCGACGGTCTCAACGGCCATCTGTGTCGTCAGGATGACCAGTTTCGTCTGGTCGTGAGTCAGCACCGTCGCCCGCGGTATCCCTTCCAGAGGAATTTCGGAGACGATCTCTTCTTTGTTCTCGTCAAAGACCAGCAGTTTCTTGTCGAGAGTTCCGATGTAGGCAAAGCCCGCAGCGCTTGAGGAGGTCTGGGCCGCGAGCGGAGCCACCCAACACAGTGCCCCGAAAAGCACGCCGGTTCCCAAGGAGCGCAGGGTCTGATTTGTGCGTCGCAGAATTTCGTGCATGGCTCTCTCCTACGGAAAGACGACGTCGATCTTGCGCCAGTCATTGGCGGCGGAAGCGCATTTGTCGGTCCAGTCCGGGGCGTTGTTCAGATGGTCCGGGACCTGCGCAGGCCAGCCGCAACCGAGATAGCAGTCAAACAAATCGCGCTCAACGGGCTGGCACAAACCCGCCGTGCCGCCTGAGTTGTCAATCTCCCAGCCCGGCGTGAAATTCAGCGTACACCCCATGGGGTAGTAAATTCTTCCTGGTTGGCCTTGCGACTTTTTCTGAAGGGCTTCGACGTCACCGCTGGCGGCGATGATCATCTGTTCGACTCTGCGCGCTTTTTTGTTGATGGGATTCAATCGGCTCACTTGCATTCTCCTATTCGGTTAGTAGTGCTGTCCTTGGTTCGCCCACGGCTGGAAGCCCAAGGCGCCTAGTTATCGAAACGCTCCAGAAACGACGGATTGCGCACGCTGATCTCTCCAAGGATCTGCAGGCAGAGATCATTCCA
This sequence comes from Bryobacterales bacterium, assembly GCA_030838885.1. Lineage (GTDB taxonomy): Bacteria > Acidobacteriota > Terriglobia > Bryobacterales > Bryobacteraceae > BOG-234. Next base: position 2,835 of record JAUZEU010000011.1, read on the forward strand.
TCCCCGAATCCAGTCGCAATAATGCAAATTCGCAGCGGACGTTTCACCGTAGTGAATGTAAGCCTCGTGAAAGCATCCGCCGGAACAAACAGGCCGCGCCCAACACGAGTGGCAATCGTATCTTGCGCCGATGTGGTGTGTTGCCAGAAATTCGCCGCGGGCTTCGTGGTCCACCCCGCCGTTTTTCACGTGCCCCATCTTGCCGACCGGGGCGTCAACAAAGCGGTGGCAGAGTGAGACATCTCCAGCCGTTCCCACTCCGAGCAAGCCGACCCCGGCGCCACACGGATAAGCTTTACTGACGCCTGAATTCAGCTCTTTCAACGTGTCACTCACGTTCGTGAAGCCATGCTGGCGGCCTTCCAGAGCGTAGTCGCGATATTCCCAGGCCAACTCCGCAAAGGAATCGAGGATGTTGTCCATCTTTTGCGTCCCGATGTGGTAGAGCCTGTCCGGACTCGCCGTGGCGGGCGAGAATCCAACCGAATCAAAACCCAGTTCGGTCGTCAGATGCCGATAGATTCGCCGGACATCGCTAACCTGGGATGTGAGAGTGACTCGCGCACCAATCGAGTTGGTGCGATGCCGCTTCAGAAGATTCTTGATCTTAGGCGCGATAACGCTATAGCTGCCTCTCCCGTCGTGAAAGACCCGCATCTTGTCGTTCAATTCCTGATCGCCATCCACGCTGACGGTGACGCCGATGCGATGCTCGGACAGAAAGTCGACAATCTCCTCGGTAAGCAGAGTAGCGTTGGTGGTGAGACTGAATTCGATTCTTTTGCCGAGTTCGGCAACCCTGCGGGTCGCGTACTGCACGGTCGACCGCATGACAGGAAAATTCAACAGCGTTTCTCCGCCGAAAAAAGTCACATGGAGGCCTTCCCTTCCAGCCGACTCTTTTATGAGCGTTTCCACCGCAGATTCGGCGATGTCCGCGCTCATGTATTTCGGTTTGCCGTCCTGCTGCGCAATCCTGTCGGAACTGTACTCGTAGCAATAGGTACATGCCAGGTTGCACTGGTTCGTCACATTGAGAACCACCCGTTGCAAAGGAAAACTTTGCAGCGGTACTACGGGGGCTGGCGGCTTCGAACGCCCTGAAATCAGCACTTCTGCCTGATCCAGTTCGTCGATAGTGGCCTCGATCTCAGCCAAGTCGTGGCCTCGGTTCGAAAGGTATCCGACAATCTCATGTCGCATCAGTTCGCGCTGGCGGACAAGATCGACCACTTCCTTGCCAAGGCCTTCCATTCGGAAAATGGCTCCGCTCGGTACCAGGTAGAGAAAGTCCGCCTCCGCCGCCCGAAATGCGTGGGCTTCGGCTGGCCTATAGGCCAGGGATGGCATTACTTCGGCGACTGTTGTCATTTCGAAACCTCTGGCTGGTCATAACGGATATACTGCGGGATCGTAACAACCAGGTACGATCTGGATTTGAGTGCGACGCCCCCGGCGCTGTAAGTCGCGTCCACCCACACGTCCCCCCAATTGTTAGTCGGGTAGTTATTCGACTGCTTCTTTCGCGCAGGATTCGGGCCTTCGCCAGCTGGCGTGAATAAGCCCGAATCGTTGACCGACCCGACGAACTTTACGTCGTCATCGTCAGGAGTTGAATAGAGTTCTTCCAGCGCCCAGTTTGCCGGCACTGGCCCCAAGCGCACGTCATCGTCGGTATTCTTCTTTCCGTCTGGCCCCGCGGCGTATGCAATGGCCTCCAGCTGCGTATATTGCTTGGCGGCGACAGCCCCGCCCAGACGGGCCATGCTGGCGTCCGGCGTGACCTCAATATAGGCGACCTTATCGTAAATTGCCAATGCTTTGACAGCGGTGGCGGAGCCAATGGAAACGTTTCGAATCCCGACAGGCAGACTGTTTGTAACCGCTATCTGGACCGTCGCAACAGACGGAGTCGCCTTGACCACGCGCGTTACCGTTACGCCGGGGCCCAAATCGATATCCTTTGGCTTCAGGTTTCCCGGCAGGTTGGCGCCGAAGATCCGCAATTCACGGCTTGTGGTTGGCGACTGCAAAGAGTACAAATCGGTCCCAAGGACCATGGGCTGCGACCCCAAACGGTTCAGAGTGACATCAATGCCAAATTCGTCATAGCCACCCCAGAACCAGCGGCCGTGCATGCCATTTCCGTCGCGTGACACAACCATGGCCTCGCGCCACTCGGTTGGGTTACTGCCGGGGTCGGCACTTGCGGCAGGCTTGGACTCCGCACTCTCCCGCCCGCGCCAACTGTACCCGGTGTAGACAATACCTTTCCCGGTTCGAGTCAGCGTCACGTCTTTTGCCGGGTAATACACCTGCAGTTTGGTAGTGAACTCGTCGGCAGCCCCGGTAGCCTGAATCGTTAGAGTTCCGAAAACCTTGCCTTTACCTGCCTGATAGCCGCTCACTGCCCACGTTCCGGCAAGCTTTGGAGTGGCCATGGTGGCTTTCCATGCCGTCCATTCAGGAGTGATTAAAGGCTGGTTCTTAGCAAGATAGTCGATAACGGTATCAATCGGATAGGGCGCTTTCATGTCTATGCGAGCGGGTGCTATGGAAACAACTCCGTTTGGGCCTGGGTCGTCTATCCTGGCTGGAACCTCCCAACTGCTCTGCTGCGTTCGCCGCGGGCGGAACTGGTTCTCTGCGCCGGGAAACAATCCCACGTGGAAGGAGGCCAGCTTTTCGTAGTCATCACGCGTGCGGCGCTGCAGAAGCACACGGCCGATCGTATGACAGTAGTTGCAGGTGGTTCCAACGGCGGAGGGAACATGGTCATATTGGTGCCCGGGCAGACTATGATCCACCTCCCAGAATGCGGTCTCCAGTTCCTCCGGCGCCAAGCCGTTATTGTTACTGAGATACTGCACGATTTCACGGACTTCCGCGGGCGTGGCGACCACGCCGTTCAGCCGCATCATCCGTTTGATTGTCTGCTGCCATATTTCCGGCGTGGTGCGCATAAACGACAGGCGACCCATCATGCCGTTTTGGTCGGTCTTATGACACCCACCACACTTCTCGATGGTTAACTTGTGGTCTATGGGTATCCCTGGCACCGGCGCCATGCGCTGTGCGAGCGCGCCTTCAGCCGCCGCAGCGAGAATTATGATCGCCGGAAGGGACCGGCCGCTTATTGAATTCCACATCGCATTCTCCCTCTTGGGGTTAAGAAACATTCGAATAAAGACTCTCTACGACACTTACGTGCTTGCGCAGCGCTACATTCACCACAAAGTTATTCCGTGGCTTGTGCGCCTCTGCGACGAGAGACCTTGTTTAAAGAACCTAATACCCTACCTGGGGGATTGACTTCGGATATTCAGCGAGTGGACGGGGGGACTCCAAAAGCTCACTCGTCACTACTTGGTGAGTGGAAATTCCAGATTGCTGGGAGCATAACAGGTCACTCAGCCTTGTGTCAATAGTTCGTGCTCCACGATTCGACCGAAGAGAACATGCGTCTGTTGTGGAGCTACGTGGACCGGTACGGGCGACCAGTCAGTTATTACACCGACAAAGCGAGTCTGTTTCAAACCGCGCCGAAGGTCGC
>JAUZEU010000024.1 GCA_030838885.1 Bryobacterales bacterium
CGCCAGCGTCTCGGCATGCCGGCCGATTCTCACCGTGACACCCGTGGGGAGGGCCCGGAATGCATCTTCGTCAGTCACGTCGTCCCCCACATATATGGGCAAGGCTTCCGGATGCCCGCAGCCTTCCAGGATCCACCGAACGGCTTTGCCTTTGTTCCAGTTCACGCGAGGTCGGATTTCCAGGACTTTCAGGCCCCTTGTGACCCGAAACAGTTCGCCGGTCTGACCGACAGTTTCGCTGACGATGCCCCGAATCTGCTCGAGGTCGCCGAGCCGCGCCTGGCGGTAGTGAACGCTGGCCGTCAGCGCCTTCTGCTCCACGCGCACGCCGTCTATATGATCCAGCCGGTTCTCCAGTTCGCGCGACACGTTCCTGAGGAGGCCCCTTCGCTCAGCGGCGGTCGGTTCCACAAAGTTGAGACCGGGGCCGTGTATCGCAAAGCCGTGATCGCCCGCGTAGGTCAGCCCTGGCAAGGCCACCCGATCCTGCAGATCCGCCAGGGACCGGCCACTGATGATGCCGACTGAAAACCTCCATTTCCGGGACAAGCGGATGAGCAGTTGTCTTATTTCCGGGGCCATGGAAGCGGCTTCGGGTACCTCTACAATCGGGGCGAGCGTGCCATCGAAATCCAGGAACAGGAAGATGCGACTGGCTGCGCTCAGTGTCGGGCCGATATCCGAAAGATGATCGAACAGAGGTCGCGGCGTAGCCGCGGCTCGCGCGTTCATCTTGCCTGCCCCGAAGCCTGTGTTCTTGCGTCTGCGGGGGACTTGACGATCTCCGGCATATCCAGCCGGATACCGGAAACCGCACCGATTAAATCGGCTGCCCATCGATAGATATTGCCCTCTTTTACCACTCTTCGCATGGTTCTCATGCGCCCCCGTCTCTCTTCCGGCGTCAACTCCAGCGCCATGCGGATGGCCTCGGCCAGCTGCTCGGTGTCGTATGGGTTCACGATGAGAGCATCGAGCAACTCCTGCGCAGCTCCCGCAAAGCGGCTCAGGATCACCGCCCCGCCCCCGTCAACTCGGCTTGCCACGAACTCCTTCGCCACCAGATTCATGCCGTCATGCAGTGACGTCACCATGCAAACGTCGGCCGCACGGTAGTACCGGGCAATCTCCTTGTGGCTGTGATGCCGGGCCAGCAGGATGATCGGCTTCCAGCGCCTGGTCTGAAAACGGCGGTTGATGCGCTCGGCCTCACTTTCCACTTCGGCGATGATGTCCTGATAGCGGTTGATGCGCGTGCGTGTGGGTGCAGCGATCTGCACGAAGGTGAAGCGGCCGCAGTAGTTGGGGTGCCGTTCCAGGAAACGCTCGACGCCATGGAAGCGCTCCGGAATTCCTTTCGTGTAGTCCAGGCGGTCCACACCGATACCGACGAAGTCGGCTTCAATATTAAGCTCCCGCAGCAGCTCAGCCCGTTCGAGAAAAACAGACTCCCGTTCGTGCGTCTCATCGGGAGCATCCTGCGGTTCCACGCTGATGGGAAACGGCCGGACCATAGTGAGATGACTGCCCCGCGTGACGTTCATTCGCTCCCATGCGATACGGGATTCGAGCGCGCGATCCACCGTCTCCAGAAAATTCCGGCAGTGCGATTCGATATGGAAGCCGATCAGATCGGCGCCCAGCAGTCCGTCGAGCAACTCGTGCTGCCATGGGCAGATTCCAAACGCCTCCGGATTGGGCCACGGGATATGCCAGAAAATCGCGACCCGCGCATCCGGCCGCTTCTCTTTGATCAGGCGCGGCAGCAGCGCGAAATGATAGTCCTGCACCAGAATGATCGGGTTTTGCACATCGCCAACTTCTTCAATTACGGCATCCGCGAACTTGCTGTTGACCTCCTTGTAGTAACGAAAGTCTTCCGCGCGGAACACCGGCCGCGTGTGCGCAATGTGGCAGAGGGGCCAAAGGCCTTCGTTGGCAAAACCGTAGTAGTATCCATCCTCCTCCTGGCGGTTGAGCCAGACGCGCCTGAGCGTGTACCGGGGGTCGCCCGGAGGAACGCGCAGCCGGTCGCGCTCGTCTACGGTGGCGCGATCGGCATCGCCTGCGCCGTGCGCGATCCAGGTGCCATCGGAAGCAACCAGGATCGGTTCCATAGCAGTCACCAGGCCGCTGGCGGGCACGATGGTTTCGATGGAACTGCCGCGGTAGAACTGCTGATACGGTTCACGGTTCGACACGACGCAAAACTTTCTGCCCTCAAGCGTGCCCTGCAGAAAGACGCGCAGGCGTTCGGCGGTCCAAAGCGACTCGGCCGCTTCGCGCAGACGCGCTTCCTCCTGCGCTGAGGCGCGCGCCCGCCGGAGGCTCGTCGCCATATGAGTTACTTCCTGTGTGAGGGGTCTTAGTACGTCTTCGCCGATCAGACCGGGTTGCGGGACGGTCTTGCCCGCCCGTAGGTCTCTCATCCATTGAGCCATGCGTGTAATGGGCCGGACCATGCTCCAGCGAATCACCAGCAACGTAATGCCTGCGATAACCAGCACCTGAACCAGTACGCGGGTGAAGGTATCGCGCCACGTCTTCGCGGTCTGGGCTTCAATATAGGTAGCGTCGTTGAAGACGGCGAGAGCGCCGGAAATTTGCTCGCCCGTGTGCAGCGGGACGTAGTACGCGTGCCACTCTGTCTGCCCTGCATTGAAAAACCGGCCCACGGTTTTGCCCTGCAAAACTCCGTTCTGAACCGGGGGCAGTTTTGAGCCAAGGCGTTTACCCAAATCCGAAGTGACCAAAATCGGCTTGCCGTCTTTGTTGTAGATGACGACTCCCGCCAGAAGTTCGGGGCTGCCGAACTTTTCAACGATCTGGCGAAGGCGTTTTTCGGAGCCTTTGGGCGGAAGCAGTTCGACAGATTCGCGCAGGCTCTCGGCGATGATCTCGGCCCGGCGACTCAGTTCGTTTCGCTTGCTCCGCTTTTCGGTGTTGACCTGAAATATGGCGAACAGAACGGAGATGACGGAAATGGCGAGGACAAGTGAGCCGATGAGGCGGAAGCTTATTCGCACGCGACGTGCTCCCGATCACAGATGGAATACGCTGCTACTTCCATGGGGATTTTGGTCAAACGTTTCTATTGGCATCTCATGGGCCAGACCTGCGTTTTCACTATACAAGTATCTGAACGCGATGTTTTCGGAATTACTTACCCGGTATTGCTTACGGCTCCAGAGCCTCGACGTACTCGTCTGCGGTGATAACGGATACTTCAGGGCTGGCACGGAATACGACGACTCCCATGAGTGCGGCTATGACGAGGGACGCCGCAGCCATATAGAATGCTGCAGCGTAACTGAAGCGTGTTGCGACTGCACCAGCTGCGAAGGAACTGACTCCTACGAACAGGTCGTAGAATGCGCTCAGCACGCCGACGGCCGTGCCGTGTTCACGGGCCGGAGTCCGTTTCAATACGGTGGACGCAATGGACGACCACGGGAACGAAAATCCGAACCCAAGCAGCGCGGCGCCCGCTATTGCCACGGCGGGCGATGGTCCCGAACCGATAATGATCAGTCCGGCCGTCATGGCTGCGATTCCGCCGAGGTAGGTGATTCGGGGGTGGATCCGGTCCGGCAAGCCTCCGAGGAAGAAGCGTGAGACCAGAATCAGACCTGCGTAGGCGGAGAACGCTGCCTTGCCCGAGTCGCCGTGCCGCGCCAGGTGCAGGATTAGAAAGCCGGTGATGACCGGGTAGTGAACGTTGACGAAGCCGACGGCGAGCCCGGGTTTGATGAGCGACTTGGGGAACCAGTCGCGACCGTGGCTATGGGAACTGGGTTTGTATGACTCGGGTACTTTGGTGAGCAGTATGAAGGCGGCGATTGCGGAGACCAGTTGCATGAGCGCGGCCCGCTCGAAAGTGCCGAGCCAGTGCCCAATTACCGGCCCGGCGGAGATGCCGCCCCAGATTCCGGTGCTCACGTACCCCAAGGCTTGTCCGCTGCGTTCGACGCCGCCCAGTTCCACCGCCCATGCGGCTGCTCCGGTGTACAGGCAGGCCTCGCCGAAACCCTGCAGGATGCGGCCGAGGTACGCGCCGGGGATTCCCCACGGCATCATGTAGGCAAGACCAGCGACCCCGCAACTGGCCAGGCCGGCGAGGAAGGCGATTTTGCGCCCGCGGTTATCTGCGAGTGGCCCGGAGAAAAACCTGCTGCCGAGGGCGACGAAAGAGAAAATGCCGATGACGAAGCCTACGGTTTGGTCGGAGCCGCCGAGATCGTGGCGGATGTGCGGGCCTATTTGCGGGAGTACTGTCCCGATGCCGAGAAAACCGAGGAAGGTCGCGACGATTAGAGACCAGAAGAGCGGGCTGAACTCCCGCGGCGAAGACCCCACAACTTAGTGTACGGGTCGTGCCTAATTGGTTAACGGCTCCTCGTTTACCGACGACGGTTAATTTCCCTTTTCGCCCCGGCGCTTCACGTCGATGTTGAGCCGTTTGATTTTCTGATTCAGCGTGGAAAGCGGAACCCGCAGGGCTTCCGATGCTTCGGTCTGGCTCCACGCAAAGCGCTCCAGATGCTCAATGATCGTGCGCCGTTCAAAATCGGCCACGATTTCGAACAGCGACGCATCCGCAGGCAGCGCGCCGTTCTCGCCCCTGCGAATTCGAATCCCTCCGGCATGCAGCAGATAATCCGGAAGCACATCGACCGGGATCACCTGCGTTGCGGCCAGCACCACGGCCCGTTCGACCACGTTCTCCAATTCCCGGACGTTTCCAGGCCAGTTGTGATCCAGCATTAACTGCATAGCTTCCGGGTCGAAGCGGAGAATGCTCTTAATGTCCGCGTCGAGAAACTTGTCGTTTTCCTTGCTGAATTTTTCCAGAAAGTGCTGTACCAGCAGAGGGATGTCTTCACGCCGGTCACGCAGTGGCGGCAGCGGAATATTGATGACGTTCAGCCGGTAATAGAGATCCTCGCGGAACTTTTTCTCCTCCACCATTTTCCGCAGATCCGCATTGGTTGCCGCGAGGATGCGAACATCCACTTTCACCACTTCATTGGATCCAAGCGGTGTGAACTCTTTCTCCTGGATCACGCGCAGCAATTTCGCCTGTGTCTCGGCACCGATGGTTCCCACTTCATCGAAGAATATAGTGCCCTTATTGGCAACTTCAAACGCGCCCTTTTTTGTGTAGATGGCGCTCGTAAAGGCGCCTTTCACATGTCCGAATAAGGTGGATTCCAGCAGTTCACCTGGAAGCGAGCCGCTGTTTACCGGCACAAACGCGTGGTCCACCCGAGGGGAATTGGCGTGGATCGCCTTCGCAACCAACTCTTTGCCTGTGCCGGTTTCGCCGGTCACAAGAATGGTTGAGCGGCTGGCAGCCACCTGCATGACCAAATCCAGCACCCGGAGCATTCGCTCACTCTTGCCAACAATGTTCGGGAAGCTGTAGCGCTGCTTGAGGGCGCGTTTCAGCTGAGTATTTTCGTCGAGCAGGCGCTGACCGGAAATCACCCGGTCAATCTCGATCAGCAGCTTGTCATTGTCCCACGGCTTGGCAAGATAATCGTTGGCGCCGAGTTTGACGGCCTGGACGGCCGCCTCCACCGTGCCGAAGGCGGTGATCATGAACACAGGGGTGTGGCGATCGCGCTCGCGAACGTCCCGCAGCACTTCCATGCCGGATTTTTCCGGCATCATCAGATCCAGCAGCACCAGGTCATAAGCACGCTGCTCCAGCCTCCGTTCCCCCTCAGGGCCGTTCTGCGCGAGGTCTACCTCATAACCTTCCAGATCCAGCAGTGTTTCCAGACTTTCACGGATGTCAATCTCGTCGTCAATAACAAGAATCCGACCTCTGGAGGCGCCCGGAGTCCGCTCCCGCCCCTGCGCCATCATGCGTGAACCACCTTCTTTTGTATTGCCGGAAATTCCAAATGAAAACATGTACCTTCGCCGGGTCTGGATGAAGCCTCAATTGCTCCCCCATGTTCCTGAATGATGCCATACGTGACGGAAAGACCCAGGCCGGTTCCTTTCTTAACGCTCTTGGTGGTGAAGAAAGGATCGTAGATCTTGCTCAGGTGCTCGGGCGCAATGCCGTGTCCGGTGTCGATTATGTCCACTTCGACGCCCTTCGCCCCAGCCCGGGTAATTACCTGCAGGACCCCGCGGGGCTGCATGGAATCACGTGCATTCATAAAGAGGTTCAGAAAGACCTGTTGCAGTTTACCGGCGCTCCCCTTCACGGAGGCGAGTTCGGGATCCAGTTGCACTTGTACCTCAATGGCACTTTTTCTCATCTGGTGTTCCAGAAGCGAAAGCGTTTCCTGAATCACCTTGTTGATCTGTACCTCTGTAAATTCAGATGCTGAAGTGCGAGAAAAGTTCAGCAGTGAGTTGACGATTTCGCTTGCGCGAAAGGTTTGCTTCGCAATCTTGTCGAGTATGCGCGATTTCTGCTCATCTTCGGCTACCTGCTTCCCCAGCATTTGCGCATAGGTGGAAATTACGGCAAGCGGCGTATTAACCTCGTGCGCCACTCCGGCCGCCAGCAAACCGATGCTGGACAACTTATCAGCCTGTACCAGCCTGCGCTCCAGTTCAGCGCGGTCGGTAATGTCATCGAAAATGACCAAGCGGCCGATCCGGTTCATCTCGCGGGAGACCAGCGGCGCAATCGCAATATTGAACGTTGCCTCCCCGTGCGCGCTTTCCAGCACGAATTTGTCGAGGTGGTGGATGCTCATCTCGCCCTGCGTCCGTTCCAGGTGTTCAACCAGCGAGGCTGGGAAAAGTTCTGAGAGCGTGCGACCCACCGCATCGGCACGTCCGATCCCGCTGAGCCGTTCCATCTGGGTATTCCAGCTCTCCACGCGGTCGTCCAGACCCGCTGCCAGAATGCCTACATTGATCGATTCAACAATGTTCTCGCTGAATTCTTTCAGACGCTCGTATTCTCCGGCCTTCTCCTTTAATGACTGGTAGAGGTTGGCGTTCTCGATGGCTATACCGACGTAGTTGGAGAGGGTGAGCAGCAGTTCGACGTCGTCGCTGGAAAGAAATTCCCCGGTCTCGGTGCGGCTGACACCTAAATGCGCAATGGTCCTGCCCCGCACGGTGCAGGGCAGGTAGTAGTTGAGGTCGAGGTCGGTGATGGTCTGGCGGATGGATTGCGGCCAGCTTTGCGCGACGACGTCCAGGTGGTACCGGGTCCGCTCGAAGAACAGGTACGGACTTGCGACGGGCCAGTTCAGAAAGCTCAGGTCGAGCGACGCGGGGTCGGTCAGAGGCCGCGCACTGGAACCCATCGACGACCGTAACCGCCACCGGGTCGCGCTGGGAGGCTCGGGGGGAGCGCCGCTCTCCGTTGGTTCCATTTCGGCAATGAAAAACGCAACATGCCTGATGGAGAGCGTCTGCATCAGCCGGTCCGCCACGGACTGCAGCATGTCATCCAGTTCCATCTCCGAGTTCAACTCGCGGCCG
>JAUZEU010000123.1 GCA_030838885.1 Bryobacterales bacterium
TCATGCTTTATAACAAGCAGGACAAGCTGTTGCAACGGGTGGCAACCGACTTCGGTGGTAACTTTACCTTCGACGATCTCTTCCCCGACCTTTACTCCGTACGGGTCACCTTCGCCTCCTTTGTGCCTGCCATCAAAGAGGCGGTGCAGGTCAGGCCCGGCATGCGCAGTCTGCTGGAAGTGAATCTTTCCCGGGTCTTTAGCTCGGTCCAGCTGATCGCCACTACGCCCAGTCCCGGCGGTCTGATGAATGACAACTGGAAGTGGACGCTTCGCGCCGATTCCTCCCTGCGCCCCATTCTCCGGATGCTGCCGGAACTGAACCCGCGTACGAATCACAGCGCCGGCGAAAAGGTCGCCATATTCAGCGGCTCCCGCGGTATGGTGCGCATCTCGGCCAGTGACGGCGTCCAGAGCGTCGGCAGCGGCGCTGAAGCCGACCTTGGAACTCAGTTCGCTTTCGCCACTTCGCTCTACGGCGGTAATCATCTGCAGTTCAGCGGCAACGTCGGCTACGGCGGATCCTCCAGCGCTCCGGCTGCTGCGATCCGGACCACTTTCCGGCATGACAACATTGCGGGCACCAGCCCCGCGGTGTCCGTCACCATGCGGCAGATCTTCCTGCCGTTCCGCAACACGGGAGACGCATCTCTGCCAGCCCTCCGCAGTGTAGCCGTCAGCCTTGCCAACAAGACGCAGCTTTCCGATAACCTGAGCGTGGAATACGGCGCGGAACTCGACATGGTCTCGTTCCTGGACCGCCTGCATTACTTCAGCCCCTACGCCCGCCTGAACTACGCACTGCCCGTTGGAATGCTCGACCTGACCTACACGTCAGGCAACGCGCGTCCTGAACTCGGCCTCAGCCCGAGCGACCAAAACTCTGATCTTCTCCGCGAACTCGCCGCCCTTTCTCTTGTCCCCCGAGTTACCCTCGCTGGCCGTCGTGCCCGGATACAGCGCGGCGATGACTACGAAATCGGCTACACGGAGCGCTTCGGTTCCCGTGAGGTTCGCCTCTCCGTCTACAACGAGAGCGTCAGCAATAACACCCTGACCATCGCTCACCCGGATCTGAACCTGTTCCCCGGTGATCTCGTCCCGGATCTCTTCTCGAACAGTGCCCTCTTCAACGCCGGACGCTTTGAAGCGACTGGCTACACTGCTTCTGTCACACAGGATTTGGGCGAGGGCTACAAGCTCACGGCCACCTACGGAACGGTTGGCGTGATGGCCCCGCGCAGTAATATTCCGGTCGCCTCTGCCGACGATCTGCGCAGCTTTATGGCAGCCAGTCAGCGCCCGGCGTTCACTCTGCGCGCCTCCGGCACGGTCAGGCAGACCGGAACCCGCTTCGTCGCCAGCTATCAATGGGCCGACTATGGTTCCGCCTTACCTGGCCCCCAGTTCCTCACCCAGTCGGCTCGCTCCGGACCGGGCCTCAACTTCATGGTGCGTCAGCCCTTCCCCTCCATTCCCGGTGTGCCGTGGCGTATAGAGGCCTCCGCTGAAATGCGCAATCTGCTCGCCCAGGGCTACCTGCCTGTGAACATGGCGGACGGACGCAACCTGCTGCTGGTCAACACCCCGCGCAGCGTGCGCGCCGGGCTCTCCTTCGTTTTTTAGCGAGTAGGGAATGATCATGCGATACGTTCTGATGCTGGCATTCGTGCCGGCGGTTTTTGCTGTTGAGCCTGTCACGTTCAACACGCAGATCGCTCCCATCATCTACAACAACTGCTCCGCCTGCCACCGCCCCGACGAAGCCGCGCCCTTCTCCCTCCCTTCGTATCAGGACGTTGCAAATACAAATAAAGGTCAGCTCGTTGCAGCCGTCACCTCCTCGCGCCAGATGCCGCCCTGGAAGGCTGAACCCGCTTCCTTCGCCTGTCGCGATGAACGCCGCACCCTCATCGGCGTGCCCCATGAACAAAGCGACCTGAAAACGATCCGCAGCGATTTCCGCGCTCACCTGCAAGCCGCAGCGGTCGAGTGCATGAAGCCGGAGCCCGCTTTCGCCCTCAAGCTTCGGGCCCTGATGGCGAATTAAAATGCCACACTGGTTCCTCACTTTCGCCCTGGCCGCCATCGCCCATCCGATGCTCCATCTCCCGGATGTCGATGGCGTCGACCGCCGTCCCTTGCAGGTCGCGAAGGCCCACGCAAACGCTGTCTTCTTCGTGACCCACGATTGCCCGATTTCGAATTACTATGCCCACGAAATCCGCCGCATTTGCGACGAGTACAGTGCGCGCGGCCTCAGCTGTTCGCTCGTCTATACTGACCCGACTCTTCCCAACGTGGACGCCCGCAAACACGCTGAGGATTACGGCCATGGTGCCTACCCGAAGATGGTGGACCGCGCCCACGCGCTGGTGGCTGCAACAGGCGCAACCATCACGCCCCAGGCCGTAATTATCCGCGAGGACGAATCCATCGCCTACCGCGGCCGGATCGACAATTTCTACGCCGCTCTCGGCAAACCAAGGCGTGTCGTGACCGAGCGGGACCTGCGTGATTCCCTCGACGCCGTCTTCAGCGGCCGCCCGGTGCCGAAACCGGAAGTATCAGCTGTGGGTTGCTATATCCCCGATCTCTCGGCCTTTCCGAAGCAGTGAGATTCGCCCTTCTCTTTTCACTGGCCCCGATAGCCGCCGCGCAAACTCCTGTGTGCACCTGAACCGAGCGCCCAAATGTTAGTCCCGGGCGAACTTTCTTCTCTGGCCACCGACCCCAAAAACCTTCTCGCCCGCCGTGGTCTCGAAGTCGCATTGATAGAAGGCAAAGACTTTCATCCGCTATCAATCCGGCATCGCGAACGAAGCACCGGACCATCTTCGGCAGGCCGCCTACCCGGAAGTTGCTTATGCCCGGAGGCTGATCGAGCCCATCCTTCCCGCCTTGTAATCCGCGAAAGCCTGGTGCAACTCCGCCTCGGTGTTCATCACGAACGGACCGTATCGGGCTACCGGCTCGTGTATCGGCTTCGCCGCCACCAGCAGGAACTCGGTCGGCCCGTCCGTGCAGAACTCAACAGCATCCTTATCTACCGTAAGTGACGCCAGATGAAAAGCCGGAACACTCGTGCCGCCCACAAGCAGCCAGCCGCTGATTACGTAGATCATGGCGTTCAGCCCCGCCGCCACTTCCTGCACGTGTTTCGCACCGGGCTGCAGTTTGAAGTGCAGGTACTCAATCGGTATATGGGTTTCCACCGCGCCTTTGACTCCCATAGCGGCGCCGGCGATGACCTTCACTTCCACCGTGCCATCCGCACTGCGCGCCACAGGAATCTGACTGGCGCTGAATTCCTGATAACGCGGCGCTTTCATCTTGTCTTTGCGCGGCAGGTTCACCCAAAGCTGAAAGCCTTCCAGCCTACCGCCATTCTTAACCAGACTTGCGCCCGGCACTTCCGAGTGCACCAGGCCGGAACCAGCGGTCATCCACTGCACATCGCCTGGCCGAAGCACGCCATGGTGACCGAACGAGTCCCGGTGCTCAAACTCCCCGGCAAGCAGGTAAGTCACCGTCTCAAAACCGCGATGCGGATGATCCGGAAACCCTTTCGCCTCACCCGGTTTCAGATCCACCGGACCCATGTGATCCAGCAGCAGGAACGGATCGAGTTCATTGAGCTCATGGTTCGGAAAAGCGCGGTGAATCACCACGCCTTCGCCATCGGAGGCCAGCGGCGCATCGATTACGCGTTGAACTGTACGATATATTGACATCAATGTATCTGATGCGGCACTCCTCCAATGGATTCGAAGGCGCGACACACCAGCCCGCTACAGTAGCATCATGGCCCGGGTGCTGATCACTGGTGCAAGCGGCTTCCTCGGCGGGCGGCTTGCACAGGTGCTGTCCCAAAGGGGTTCGAAGGTGCGCGTTCTGTTGCGTCCAGGCGCGGAACTGGCGCATCTCAGGGATTCCGGCGTGGAGTTTCTATGCGTCGCGCCCGGAGATGTGACAACTCTTAACATGGCAGTGCAGGGCATCACGCATATTTATAATTGTGCAGGTTGCTCCACGGACTGGGCTCCCTGGTCCTCTTACTTTGAAGCCAACGTGACCATCGTGCGGAACCTCTTGGATGCGGCCGGCAAAACGAATCAGGTGCGGCGGTTCCTGCACGTCAGCACAACCGATGTCTATGGATACCCAGCGATAGCCTGCGATGAAACGCAGCCCCTTACCGATGCCGGACTCCCTTACAACAGCACCAAGTGCCTTGGAGAGGAAAGTGTTTGGGCGGCATCGCGAGAACACGGTCTGCCTGTCACAATTGTGCGTCCCGCCACCATCTACGGCCCTCGCGGCAAAGCTTTTGCCGCGGATATCGCTCAATTGATCCGCCAACGCATGATGGCCGTATTCGATGGCGGAAAAGCCAGAGGTGGTTTCTGCTATGTCGACAATGCGGTCGACGGAATTATCGATGCAGCCAACGCGCCTGAAGCCGAAAGCAATGCATACAATCTCGCAGACGGTACCGGCGTGACCTGGCGGGAGTATGTGGACGCACTGGCCGACGGTTTGGGGGAACGCCGCCCATGGATCGACTTGCCGTCCTCCGTCGCCCTCGGCTTGGCCCGGGTTCTCGAAAGCCCTCACAAGCTGTTACGCATCCCAGGACGGCCCCTGCTGACGCGTCATGCCGTTCTGCTCCTCAGCCGGGATCAGGAATACCCGACCGCCAAAGCGCAGCGCGATTTCGGCTTCCTGCCGCGAATCTCATGGGACGAAGGACTCCGGCGAACGGTCGGATGGCTTCGTCAGACTTAAACTCTACTTACCCCACGAACGCAGAATTTCAACCATCTGAACGGCCCCCGCAGCATCGCCGCCAAACCGCACCGAGTAGTAAAGATCTGTGAATCGTCGCACCGTCACACCCTCCGGGGCCGGTAGCTGCATGGCGAATTCGAGAGGCGTGCTCCACGCCGGCTTATGGAAGCCGCGCCGCGCGAGCGCATCCAGCATGTGCGCATAAAGCACGCTGGCATCGTGGGCCGTACCGCCGCGTTGCACGATCCTCCGCGCCGATAAGTGAAGCAGCAGTCGCTTCCACCGGGGGCGCAGCAGCCTCGCCAGCGCAAGAATAACCACCAGTCCAACTACCCACCCAGTCCACGATTTCAAACCTGTCCGGAAACCTGCCTTCCAGGGTTTGTCCGTGCTTAGCCGGGCCTGGCTCAACGCCCGCAGCGTACCCTCGAACTTCGCCGCCAGAATCGCCTGATGCCCCAGATCGTACGCCATTACCCACTGTTGCCACATGCTGTCCGCAGCATCGAGATACATATTGATCCGCGCCGACAGGCCGCTGCTTCGCGGCGC
Source organism: Bryobacterales bacterium (assembly GCA_030838885.1). Lineage (GTDB taxonomy): Bacteria > Acidobacteriota > Terriglobia > Bryobacterales > Bryobacteraceae > BOG-234. The sequence goes on from JAUZEU010000123.1 coordinate 5,343, forward strand.
TTCTGCGGAAGGCGTCGGATCCAGCGTGATCCAGCCCTGGGCATCCGGACGGCCCGGAAGGGGCATCCATGCTTCCACCCAGGCATGCGCGTCGGAAGCCCGTATCACGTTCAGCCCGGAGACTTCGTTGAAGTACCCGTTCTGGAAACCCGTGACTACCCTTGAAGGAATTCCTTGTGTGCGCAGCATCACCGCCATGGCGGACGCAAAGTATTCGCAATATCCCCGCCTGGTCACAAAGAGGAAGTGCGACAACGGATCGCGCACCGGCTGATTTGTGCTCTCCAGGGAATACTTGTAATCCCGCCGCAGATGCTCCTGAATTCGGCGAGCGCGCTCCGCCGCTGTGCCCTCATCCCCCGCCCATGTACGCGCCTGCGACCAAATGCGGGTATTGATGGGCGGCAACTGCAGATAGCGTGACCGCTCCGCTCGCGTCAGCGAGGAAGCCAGTGGCGGCCCCCAGTGCGCCGATACTTCATACCGCAGTTCCTCGCCCGTGACGGGCAGAACGCGGAACGAATCCTCTGCCGTACGCACCAGCCGGGGCGCAGTGAAGTTAATGAACTCCGGAGTTCCTGCAATAAAAAGCGTCCCCGTATCGGAACTGTTCACATCGACCCGGTACAGCAGCCGGCGGCCATCCCGGCGCGAACGCTGCAGAGTTCCAGCCACTTCCGCTGTATGCTGCAGAGGAGTCCCGTGCACCGCTGTCACATCTGTTGCAGTCATCGGCGGCTCCGACCAGCGCTTGCCATCGAAGTGACTCAGCGCCGTGCCGCGCCATTTCACATTGCGCGGTAGATCCCGCGAGTACGAAAGTACATGCATGACCGGGCGCGTGTCCCTGCTGATCTCGCCGAACCCACCTAAATCAACGAAGTTGGAATAACCGGTGAGCCGTGGCGCATTCGGAAACAGCATGGCAGCCGCACGCGCCGTGCGGGGCACAATAAGAAACAGCCCTGCGGTGATGATGAGGATCCCGCAGGTCGCCGCTCCAGTCACTACGGCGAGCCGCCATGACACCGTTGCGCGTGCCGGGTGGACAATTACCTCATTCCGCTCGAAGCCCCGCCGGATTTCCGCGCTGGTGAAAGCCGCGATCGCAAACAAAATGTAGAGCGCCAGCCATCCAAAGAAGCTCGGCTGGAAAGACAGCAGCGCGGCGCCAATCAATTCCATGAACGCCACCGCAGCGGTATAGAGATAATCGCGATTCGCCTCGGCCGTAAGAATTTTGATGGCAGCGAGGAAGCAGACCCCATGCAGCGTGGCTGTGAAGAAATCGTGGGAAAGGAAGTAGAAGTCGATAGGGTAAAAGAGGACATAACCGATCGCGGCGGCCGAAACCAACCGAATCGGAATCGTGACCTTCACCCATCCGGCAATCATCGCGCCTCGCAGTACCAGCGCAAAGAACGTCAGCCAAAGGGTGGGGCGGTCCAGATAGCGGGAGCCTGCCAGGGCAAAGAAACCACTGGCGACCAGGCCCAGCAGGGAAAACTGAAAGAAGCGCTCGACGGAGGAGATGGCGCGTGTGCTTGCGGGAGGCACAATTCAGTTTAGCGGCAGCCTGACGTGAGGTGGGGCGGGTCCCGCTGATAAGAGACCCGCGCTGTTGCAGGGCAACTGATACTACTTCTTGTCTTTCTTGGGCTTCTTCGTTTCTTTCTTGCGATCCATACCTTTAGCCATGAAGAACATTCTCCCTTCTATATGATTATGGCTTGCGTCCGCCCGATTTGAAAGCTAATCGTCGTCGGACGTATCGCTCAGCTTCAGCGCTGCCAGGAAGGCCTCCTGAGGGATTTCCACCCGGCCAACCCGCTTCATCCGCTTCTTGCCTTCCTTCTGCTTTTCCAGAAGTTTGCGTTTGCGTGAGATATCGCCGCCGTAGCACTTCGCGATCACGTTCTTCCGCATCGCTGAGATGGTTTCACGCGCAATAATCTTGCTCCCGATCGCTGCCTGCAGGGCGATTTCGAACATTTGCCGAGGAATTAGTTTGCGCATTCGCTCGATCAGCAGCTTGCCGCGTTCAAAGGCGTAGTCGCGGTGCACGATCATACTCAGCGCGTCCACCTCTTCACCGGCAATCAGAATATCCAGCCGCACCATGGGCGAAACGCGATACCCGGCCAGGTGGTAATCGAGCGAAGCATAGCCGCGCGAAACGCTCTTCAGCCGGTCGTAAAAATCCAGCACAATCTCATTCAGCGGCAGCTCATAAACCAGCATCACGCGCCCGGATCCGATGTACTCAAACTTCTTCTGCACCCCGCGCTTGTCTTCCATCAGCGCCAGAATGCCACCGATGTATTCCTCACGGGTGATCACCGTGGCGTCGATAATTGGCTCTTCAATGTATTTGATTTCCGTCGGATTCGGGAAGCGCGTCGGGTTATCTACTTCCAGCACCTCATCGCGCGTTGTCGTGATCTTGTAACGGACGCCCGGCGCCGTCGTGATCAGATCGATGTTGAACTCGCGCTCCAGCCGCTCCTGCACAATCTCCAGGTGAAGCAGACCAAGGAACCCGCACCGGAAACCAAATCCGAGCGCTACTGAGTTTTCCGGCTCAAAGCTGAGCGCGCTGTCATTCAGCCGAAGTTTTTCCAGCGCGTCCCGCAGCAGTCCGTGCTCGTGCGATTCCACCGGATACAGGCCCGCGAACACCATTGGCTTGACTTCTTCAAAGCCAGGCAAGGGTTCAGCGGCAGGGTTAGCAACGTCCATGATGGTGTCGCCGATCTTCGCATCGCCCACGTTTTTGATATTCGCGTAGATATACCCGACTTCGCCCGCCGTCAGTTCCGGCAGTGGAATAGCCTTGGGAGACTGATAGCCAAGACCTTCGACTTCGAACTGTTCGCCATTCGACCAGAGCTTAATCTTCTGTCCGAGTCTGAGCTTCCCGTCGATGACGCGCGTCAGAATGATGACGCCGCGATATGGATCGAACCAGGAATCGAAAATGAGCGCGCGCAGCGGGGCGTTCACGTCGCCGCGCGGCGGAGGCACCTTTTTTACGATCGCCTCCAGAATTTCATGAATTCCGATACCCTGCTTGGCGCTGCACAAAACCGCCTCGCTCGCATCGATTCCGATCATATCTTCGATCTGTTCGCGAATCCGTTCCGGTTCCGCAGCGGGCAGGTCGATTTTATTCAGGACGGGAATTATTTCCAGATTATGGTGCAGCGCCAGGTAAGTATTGGCGAGAGTCTGCGCCTCCACGCCCTGGGACGCATCCACTACCAGCAGCGCTCCTTCACATGCCTGCAGGCTGCGTGAAACTTCGTAAGAGAAGTCCACATGCCCCGGCGTGTCGATCAGATTCAGCTGGTACATAGTGCCGTCTTCGGCTTTATAGTCCAGCCGTACGGCATGCGCTTTGATCGTGATGCCACGCTCCCGCTCCAGATCCATGGAGTCGAGAACCTGCTCCATCATTTCACGCTGAGCGAGCGCGCCTGTCGTTTCAAGAAGACGGTCGGCGAGGGTGCTCTTGCCATGGTCGATGTGCGCGATGATGGAGAAATTGCGGATGAATTCGGAGACCATGCGGTAAGATGGGGGCCTGAACCAGTCATTATCCCATAGGGTTCGGGAACGGCGACGATCGGGCTTTAAGCCCTTGTAGAATGAGCGATTTGAAATACAACACTTTTGAAGGCGATCTGAAGGCGGACGGCCTCCGTTTTGCGATAATTGTCAGCCGATTTAACAGCTTTATTACGGAGCGGCTGCTGGATGGTGCGCTCGATGGAATCGCGCGTTCGGGCGGCAGGACTGCAGATGTCGATGTGGTGCGCATCCCTGGCGCATGGGAATTTCCCCTCACCGTTCGTGCCGTTGCGGAACGAAAGCAGCACGATGCAATTTTGTGTCTGGGCGCGGTGATCAGGGGCGACACGCCGCACTTTGATTACGTAGCGGGGCAGGCGGCCAGTGGCATCGCTGCGGCTTCGGTGGAGACCGGTATCCCTGTGGCGTTCGGTGTGCTCACTACGAACACCGTGGAGCAGGCCATTGATCGTGCAGGGGCGAAGAGCGGCAATAAGGGTTTTGATGCGGCTATGACGGCAATCGAGATGGCCAACCTGCTGCGCGGATTGCGCGCGTCCGGGGAGCAGGCTAAAAGCTGATGGCTCGTCATCGCGCACGCCAGCAGGCGATGCAGATTTTGTTTCAATGGGACTTGCGCCGCACCGAACTCCAGGAGATTCTGCGCGGATATTATGAGTCGTTGCTGGTGAGTGAGGATTCCCCGGCCAAACCGATTCGCGACGCTTTTGCCGAACAGCTGGTTAGCGGCGTAGTGGGGAATATCGAAAAAATCGATGAATGCATCACCAAGCATGCCGAACACTGGAAAATGCAGCGCATGCCGGCGGTGGATCGGAATTTGTTGCGTTTGGCCGTGTATGAACTGATGCGGACGGATACTCCCCCGGCAGTTGTGATTGATGAATCCCTGGAACTGGCGCGTAGGTTTTCAGGCGAGGAATCGGTGCATTTTATCAACGGGGTGCTGGATGCAGTACGGAAGGAAGTCCGTCCCGGCACCTCATCCGCTACGCTAAACTAATTACGACGCGCGCCCCCCCGGCCGCGTCCCGCGTCGTACCATACCGACCACCACCACTACCGAAGATTCAAAGCCTGCAAACCAGCACCGGACGAAGCACCAATCTTCTCCTGCAGCATCATCACCGCATGAATCAACTGTTCCGGTCGTGGCGGGCAGCCCGGCACAAACACATCCACCGGGATCACCTGATTCACCGGGATCAGCGCATAATTGTTGAAAACACCCGTGGACGTAGCGCAGGCACCCATCGAGATCACCCACTTCGGTTCCGGCATTTGCTGGTACAAATGACGAATCACCGGGGCCATCTTATTCGAAACGCGGCCGGCAATAAACATCAGATCGCTCTGCCGGGGCGACCCACGGAACACCTCAGCGCCAAACCGCGAAATATCGAAGCGTGAGGCGCTCATCGACATCATTTCAATCGCGCAGCACGCCAGACCAAACGCCATGGGCCAGATGGAATTCTTGCGGCCCCAGTTGATCACACTGTCAACCGTGGTCATCATCACTCCGTACTGAAGTAACTGCTGTTCAAGGGTTTCGTTATCGATGCGGGCGAACAGTTCTGCGCCCGTGCTGGCCATTGGTGCGGACATCATGACTTCATTGTGCCATGCAGCCCATTACTCCGGCGTGTGTTG
>JAUZEU010000124.1 GCA_030838885.1 Bryobacterales bacterium
CAGCCCGCCACCCCGGACGCAGCCAATAAACAAATACGAGCCACCGCTCTGAACGAATATCGCGTACCCGGCGCCAAAGACGATGTTGTCCGAATGTTTTACCTCGCCAACATCACCGCGCCGCAGGCGATGCAGGAACTGCTGACGGTGCTGCGAACCGTTGGCCGAATCGATTACATTTTTATCTACACCCCTCTGCATGCGGTGGCTGTCCGCGGCTCCACCAATCAGGTCGCGCTCTCCGCCTGGATGATTAGTGAAATGGACCAGCCGCCGACAGTGCAGAGGGATGGCATCCACCAGTTCCAGTCATCAGATCCCGCCTACCCTGTAGCGCGAGCCTTCTATCTGGTCAGCCGTACAACCAGAGACCTTCAGGAGACCCTGACCGCCGTCCGCTCTTCCGCACACATTCAACGCGCCTTTGCGCACAGCTCTCGGGCAGTATTGATCCTGGCCGGCTCACCGGAACAAGTGGAAGAGGCGGCCCGTCTGATCGCAGCCAAAGACCGCCCTGCTACGCCCTGAACCCGCTATTTATCCGGCAATTCGAAAACATACAACGCATTCCCATTAGCCGGATGATGGATTTCCGGCGCAATCACATGAGGGACATCGCGGGGGCTGCCGCCACCCAGCCCCGTTGTGACCGCAATGTACTGCTTCCCGTCAATCGCAAAAGAGACCGGATGCCCTTGAACCGAAGTTCCCAAACGCGTCTTCCAAAGCTCCGCACCGGTCTTCACGTCCACGGCTTTGAAATAGCGATCAAGATCGCCCACAAACGCAACTCCGCCGGCAGTTGACAGCACCCCCGTCAGGAACGGCGCCCGCTGCTCGATTGACCAGGTCTCCTTCATCGTGCGGACATCATACGCCGCCAGCTTGCCGATCTTGCCGTTCTTGCCCGGCATCTCCAGGAAGTGCCGGTTGCCCGCGCCGCCCCCGGACCCTTCCTTGAATTCCACCTGCCTGCCCGACATTTCCATGCAACTCTGACTAAGTGGAATAATCAATTGGCCGCTGCCAGGGTGGTAACTCATCGGCTGCCAGTTATGCCCGCCTTCTGTACTCGGGCATGCCTGGAGCCACTGCCCGATCTGCTGCTCCAGGATGTCGCTCCTGTAAGTGACTGCGCCGGTCTTCTTGTCGATGTTAGAGAAAACATTCTGGTAGACCGTCTCTCTGAAATCGAGGAACTTACCAGCCGCTCGATCGAACTTCCACAAAATCCCCGCCTTTCCGATCGTGAAGAACAGCTTCTTACCATCCACATCCACCAGGACGCGCTCGAAAACCTCATCCAGATCCAGCGACTCCTGCGGCACATGCTGCACATACCAATCGAGCTTGCCCGTATCGGGATTGAGCGCAAGAGTGGAATTCGTGTAGAGCCCCTTATCCCCAGGCTTGGAACCACGGCTCACGCGCATCCAGGGCTTCGCCTGGGACACCCCCCAATAAGTCTGATTCAGTTCCGGATCGTAACTGCCTAAAATCCACGTATCGCCACCCGCGCGGAGCAGATTCGGCAATGCGCCCCACGTGTCTCCGCCCGGCTGGCCCTCTCGGGCGACGGTGTTGAACTTCCACAACGGATTGCCGGTGTTTGCGTCCCAGGCGCTGATATAACAGCCGTCCGGCTTATAGTTCGAGCAGCCGGTCAGACCCTGCAGCACCTTCCCGTTGATGACGATGCTTCCCGCCGTATTGCTGTAACCCTTCTTCACATCCGCCACTGCGGTTTGCCAGGTAATGGTCCCCGTCCGCGCATCGAGCGCATACAGGCGCGCGTCTGTGGTCGAAAGAAAAACGTTGTTCCCGTAGATCGCCAGACTGCGCGTAGCCCCATAAGCACGCGTTGCATCCGGCCCGATGTGGTTCTCCCAGATCAGGTCGCCGGTGCGCCCGTTCAAAGCCTGTACCGTGTTGCTGGTATTCGAGAGATAGATCGTGCCGTTGTGGACGATCGGCGTCGGCTCGCTCGCCCCGCCATCATTCATCGCCCAAACCCACGCCAGCCGCAGATTCCCCACGTTCGCGTTCGTGATCTGGGTGAGGGGACTGTAGCTCCATCCCTGATAATTTCCCCGGATCATGAGCCAGTCCGACGTATTGGGATGGCGCAGCATTTCATCCGTAACAGGAACATAGCCTTTCACTTCGCCCCTCACCGAGTGACCTTTAGGACCCGCTATCGTGGATGCTCCCGCCTGATCCGTCGAAGGTGCATTCAACGAGGCCAGCAGCGCCTCCGGCATCTTTCCGTTCGCCACTGCTCCGATCAGAACGCCTGAGTTTGCCGCAAGCGCCAGTTCTCCGGCGCGCGCCCCGTTCGCCTCCAGCAGAAAAGCTGCCAGGTTCAGATACGTCTCCTGTCCCAGCCCGCCGCGATTTCCCGGCGGCATCGTCTCCTGAATGTAAGCCGCCAAGGCACCGGCGCTGCGGTCGCGCCAGGCCAGCATGAAATTCGAACCCGCCAGTTGAGGAGCCTCGTTGCGTCCCGCCAGATCAGGCATATGGCAACTGGCGCAGTTCGCCTGATAAGCCGAGCGGCCCGCCAGCGACTGAGGAGCAGTGAAGGATGTTTGCGCCATCGCGGTTGCGGCGGCAATCAGGAAAGGGAGGAGGCGTCGTCCGAGGCAGAGCATAAAGAGCGCCTCTTATCTTATATGGAACTTGTCCGGCGCCGGATCGACGGAACCCGCGTCAGCTTTCCGCCGCGCATAACGCTTTTTCAAGAAGAACTCAGCGCCGCAGTGGTCACAGTAGTAAGGCCATCTGCCGAGTAAACTGGCGAAGAATACTTTGATCCCGGTTCGCCTGCGCCTCTGAGGATTGCCGTTTCGGCACTGCGGACACATCGAACTGGTCATGCTCAGACCAGGCAAACGCGTAGCGCTGCGATCTCAGCCGAGGCCGGAATTCCCGTAATCCCTGCGTCGTCCGCCCCGACCCTTCGTCCGTTTTGGCCCATCGCCTATAATATGACTTACCCACATGCACCAACAACTCACCGAACGCACGGTTGATCTCGACCCGCGCGAAACAGCGGAGTGGATCGAGGCACTCGACCAGATCGTAGAGGGCGCAGGGCCGGACCGGGCCAACTTCCTTCTCGATAAGCTGACCGATCGGGCCCGTGAAAACGGCGTTACCGTCCCGGTTCGCACAGCCACTCCTTATGTGAATACGATTCCGGCCTGGCAAGACCTGCCATACCCGGGCGATCGTGCGCTCGAGCGGCGCATCAAGAGCCTGACCCGATGGAACGCCATGGCCATGGTCTCGCACCAGAACAAGTACGACGAGGGTATTGGTGGTCACATAGCCACCTACGCGTCCCTCGCTACGTTGCTGGAGGTGGGCTTCAATCATTTCTTCCACGGCAGCTACGGCGATCAGCCCGGCGACCTGGTTTACTTCCAGGGTCACGCCTCCCCTGGCGTCTATGCCCGCGCGTTTCTGGAAGGCCGCCTCTCCGCTGACCAGCTGAACAACTTCCGTCACGAACTTCGCGATACGCCCGGCCTTTCCTCTTATCCACACCCGTGGCTGATGAAGGATTTCTGGCAGTTCCCGACCGTTTCGATGGGTCTCGGTCCTATCAATTCCATCTACCAGGCGCGCTTTATGCGGTACCTGGAAAGCCGCAACCTGATCCCCAAAACCGACCGCAAGGTCTGGGCATTTCTGGGCGACGGCGAGATGGACGAGCCCGAATCGACCGGCGCCATCGGCGTTGCGGTTCGCGAGAAGCTCGACAATCTGATCTTCGTGGTCAACTGTAATCTGCAGCGGCTTGACGGGCCCGTTCGCGGCAACGGCAAGATCATCCAGGAACTGGAATCGCTCTTCCGCGGTTCGGGCTGGAACGTGATCAAGTGCATTTGGGGCAGCGACTGGGACGGGCTTCTGGAAAAGGATACCTCCGGCCGTCTCGTGCAGCTCATGAACGAGTGCGTGGACGGCGAGTACCAGTCCTTCAAAGCCAAGGGCGGCGCTTACGTACGCAAAGAGTTCTTCGGCCGCTATCCGGAAACGGCGAAGCTTGTCGAGGATATGACGGACGAGCAACTCGCCAGTCTGCATCGCGGTGGTCACGATCCGATCAAGGTTTACAACGCCTATAAAGCAGCGGTAGAGCACAAGGGCGGCCCGACCGTCGTTCTCGCCAAGACCGTTAAAGGCTATGGTTTGGGAGAAGCCGGCGAAGCCCGCAACCCGACTCATCAGAACAAAAAACTCAACGAAAAGGCAGTGGAATACTTCCGCGCCCGTTTCGAAATTCCGATTCCGGACGAAGCGGCCCGTGATGGCGCATTGTATCGTCCACCCGAGTCGAGCCCCGAAATCGCCTATCTTCAGGAGCGCCGCCGCGTTCTTGGCGGCTATCTGCCCGTTCGGAAACCGATCGCATCGCAGACCACTGCGCCCACACCGGAAGTCATTGACGAGTTCCGTCAGGCTTCCAAAGAGCCACACCCTTCCACCACCATGGCGTTCGTCCGTCTCTTGACGAAGCTCATGAAGGTGCCCGAAGTTGGGAAGCGTATCGTGCCCATCGTGCCCGATGAAGCCCGCACCTTCGGTATGGAAGCGATGTTCCGGACGTACGGAATTTACGCCTCCGGAGGCCAGCTCTACAAGCCGCACGATTCCGACATCCTGCTCTACTACAAGGAACAGGCAGACGGCCAGATTCTGGAAGAAGGTATTACCGAAGGCGGCTCCATGGCGGAATTTACCGCTGCGGGCACCGCGTATGCCAACTACGGCGTTGATACCATTCCGTTCTACATTTACTACTCGATGTTCGGGTTCCAGCGCGTCGGCGACCTGATCTGGGCCTTCGCCGATTCACGCGGTAAGGGTTTCCTGATGGGCGGCACCGCGGGACGCACCACGCTCTCCGGCGAGGGATTGCAGCATCAGGACGGGCACTCCTTGCTGCTCGCCAGTACGGTTCCGACGCTGGCCGCATACGATCCGGCCTTCGCCTACGAGACCGCAGTCATCGTACGTGACGGCATCCGCCGCATGTATGAGAACCGCGAAGATCTCTTCTACTACATCACTCTCTACAACGAGAATTATCCGCAGGCGCCCATGCCGGAGGGTTCGGAAGAAGGCATTCTCAAAGGCCTGTACCTCTTCCAGAAGTCCGACCTGCCGAAGGCGAAAGCCCGCGTGCAGTTACTGGGCAGCGGTCCCATCCTGAATGAAGCGGTGAAGGCAGCGCAGATTCTGGCGACAAAGTACTCCGTAGCCGCCGACGTCTGGAGCGTAACCAGCTACAACGAACTCCGCCGCGAAGCGCTCAAAATCGAACGCTGGAACCGGCTGCATCCGGCCGAGCCTGCACAGAAGCCGTACGTTCAGCAGCAACTGGAAAGCACGGAAGGTCCGATCATTGCGGTTTCGGATTACATGAAAACAGTGCAGGACCAGATTGCTCCCTGGCTGCCCGGCCGGTTCGTGGCACTTGGCGCGGACGGCTTCGGTCGCAGCGACAATCGCACGCACCTCCGCAAGCACTTTGAGAACGACGCAGCCTCCATCGTGGTGGCAGCCCTGTCCAAACTTTCCAGGGAAGGCAAGTTCGACCCGAAGAAGGCCGCCAAGGCGATAGCCGAGATGGAAATCAACCCGGAAAAGATCGACTCCGCGATAGCGTAGTAACTTCGTCGCAGCACTGAGGGCGGCCTGCCCTCAGTGCTGCTCGCTGTTTAGCGGTCGTGCGGGTCTTCGAGATAGGTATATCCGTGTAGCCCCTCTTCATAGAACCGCAGCAGGCGCCCGGATTCTTCATACCCCAGCAAGCCTTCACGCACAGCTGATTCTACGCTCCGGCGCAGTTTTGTCACCAGCGAATCGGTCTTGAACTGAACGTAGTCCAGCACTTCCCGGACAGTGTCGCCCTTGATGACCTCATCCAGGATCGTCTCGCCTGTGGGGCTTAGCCGCACGTGAACCGCGTTCGTATCACCGAAAAGGTTATGCAGATCGCCGAGAATTTCCTGGTAAGCGCCCACCAGAAACGCTCCCAGATAGTAATCGCTCCCGTCGTACTCGTGCAGAGGCAGAGTGCGCTTTACATCCCGGCGGTCGATAAACTGATCCACCTTGCCGTCAGAGTCACAGGTAATGTCCCCCAGCACGGCGTGCCGTGTGGGCTTCTCGTTGAGCCGGTGGATCGGCATGATCGGGAATAGCTGCTTGATCGCCCAACTGTCCGGCATGCTCTGGAAAAGGGAAAAATTGCAGAAGTAAGTGTCGGAGAGCATCGCGTCCAGACCCTCCAGTTCTTCGGGCATGTAATCCAGTTCCTTGCCCATCTTCTGAATCTTGCGGCAAATCGCCCAGAACAGATTCTCCGCAATGCAGCGCTGGTCCAGCGGCAAATAACCCAGGCTGAACAGATTCAGCGACGAATCAAGCGCCTGCTGCGCGTCGTGATATGCCTCCAGCAAATTCCGCGAGTTCATGCCGCGGTAAGTCTCCTGCAAATCGATCAGCGGCTGCTCCGGATCGCCCGGCAGTTCTTGCGGCGCTTCTCCCTCGCCCAGCCCGGATACGCCGAGAACATTGAACACCAGCACGGAGTGGTACGCCGCAATGGCGCGCCCGCTCTCCGTGATGATTGTGGGGTGCGGAACGTTCGTCTCGTCGCACACGTTCTGCGCGTGGTAAATCACGTCATTCGCGTATTCCTGCAACGTGTAGTTGACGCTCGATTCGAAGTCGGTTTGCGAACCGTCGTAATCGATGCCAAGGCCGCCGCCCACGTCAAGGAATTCCAGCCCTGTCGCTCCGGCGCGCCAGAGTTCCGCATACAGCCGCGCGGCCTCATTTACCGCGGCTTTCACCTGCCGGATATTCGTGATCTGGCTCCCCAGATGGAAATGCAGCAGCTTCAGGCAATCCGCCATTCCCCAGTCGTTCAGTTCGTTCAGTGCCCGCATCACTTCCGTGGTGCTGAGGCCGAACTTCGACCGGTAGCCGCCCGATGACTTCCATCGACCGGAACCGCGACTGGCCAGCTTGGCGCGGATACCGATTGTCGGCCGCACGCCCACCCGCTCCGCATACTTCCGGATCAGCGCCAGTTCCGTGTACTTCTCCACCACCGGGATGATCTTGCGGCCGATCTTGTGGGCCAGCATCGCCATCTCGATGTACTCGTCGTCTTTAAAGCCGTTGCAAATGATGGGCGTGTCGTTATCAGCCAGCGCCATCACGGCCAGAAGTTCGGGCTTGGAACCAGCCTCGAGGCCAAACTGGTACGGCTTTCCGAACTCAAGAACTTCTTCCACCACCTGTCGTTGCTGATTCACCTTGATGGGGTAGACGCAACAATACTTGCCGTTGTACTTGTGTTCCTTCATGGCGGTATCGAACGCGTCGTGCAGTTCGCCCAGCCGGTGTTTCAGGATTCCGGCAAAGCGAATCAGAATTGGCAACTGAATGCCGCGCAGCACCAGGGTATCGATCAACTCTTTCAGATCGATAGCGCGCGGCGCCTCTTTTTCCGGGTGACACAGCACGTGCCCCTCGTCATTTACTGAAAAGTAGCCCTTACTCCAGCTTGCGACATCGAACAGTTCCCTCGCATCCTGGGCGGACCAGCGCTCGATGGGCTCCAGAACCGATGAGCCCTTACGGCCGTTTTTTTCCAATGCTTTTGAATCCTCGCAGATGATAATCGCGCCTGCCGACAATTCTGACTTTGTCGAGCCTACCCGAAATTTCAGTGTCCTTCGGAATCGCCGCGAGGGCAACAAAAAACTTCAGGTGTTTTCTTTCAGCGGATTGACATACCTGCCCACTCAGGTGGATGGTTCTGGAATACTTGTTGAGCAGCCTGAATCGTGGACGACAATGAAGACCCGCACCCCGCGCGCTCTGTTCCTGTTCCTGTTCCTGTACATTGCCGTCAGTTTCACGTATCAGGTGGTCGGGACGGTGTCATTCATTGCCGGCTACTTCGATTTGCGCGCACAGGTCACCGAACCCGTCCAAACCGAGTGGTATCAGCCCGTCGTTACCGGCTTCAGTGATCTGGCGGGCAAAGCGGGGCTGCGCAAGGGCGACTTCATCGAGTCCATCAACGGCATTCCTTTTACCGGCAGGGCGCAGATGCAGGCGGCTCGCTGGCGCGCCCATCCCGGCGAAACGATGCGCCTGGGCGTGCGCCACGCGGACGGCACTCGGGCCACCATTGCCGTTCCCCTGACAGGTTTTCGCGACCATTTCAGCCTCGGCGAATCAGTGTTCGTCATTGTGCTGCACCTGGTAGTCCCTTTCTTCTGCCTGCTTCTGGGGTATTGGGTAGCGCTGGCC